>NZ_AGSX01000019.1 GCF_000235745.1 Stutzerimonas stutzeri SDM-LAC
AAGCTTGAGCTGATGGATCGCCTTGCTGAGATCGCCCGACAGCGCAGCGAGTTCTGCGCTGGTGTTTGCCGATTCGACGGTTTGCTGGACGGTTTGCTCGGTGACGTCGCGAATGCCGGTGACCGAGCGGTTCAGCTCCTCCGCAACTTCGCTTTGTTGCTCGGCGGCGACAGCAATCTGCGTGTTGCTCTCGCGCATCTGTGCGACCGCCGCGGTGATGGCTTCAAGTGCTAGTCCTGCTTCACGTGCCTCGCGCACGCAGTCGTCTGCCTTGAGCGAGCTTTCCTGCATGAACTCGACGGCATCGCGCGTCATGCCCTGCAGCCCGGCGATCATCTGCGTGATTTCGTCAGTCGATACCTGAACGCGTTTGGCCAGGCTGCGTACTTCATCCGCAACCACCGCGAAGCCGCGGCCCATTTCGCCCGCACGTGCCGCTTCAATCGCCGCGTTCAATGCCAGCAGATTGGTTTGTTCGGCAATGCTGTGAATGACGCTGACCACGCCGTTGATCTTCTGGCTGTCGGCGGCAAGCTGTTCGATGGTTTCGGCAGTCTGCCGGACGCCCTGCGACAGGCTGGATATCGAGCGCTCAACCCGTCCTACTACCTCCTGCCCACTGCCCGCCAGGTGGTCGGCACTCTGCGACTGGTCGCGCGTTTCCCTGGCGTGTTCGGCGATGTGGTGGACGGTGGCGGTCATCTCATTGATCGCGGTCGCAGCCTGGTCGGTTTCGCCCTGCTGGCCGAGCATGCCCTGGCGGACCTCACCCATGCTCGATGCCAGGCGGGCGGCTCCGTCATCGAGCCGGGTAGCGGCCTGGGCAACGGTACCGACGATGCGCTGGTAGCCGGCCTGCATGGCGTTGAACGCCGCGGCCATCTCGCCGACTTCATCGCGGCTCGCCAGAGGCACCCGCATCGACAGGTCGCCGCTGCGCTCGACATGCACCATCACGTTTTTAAGCGTGTTGAGGTGGCTGAGGAGGAAGTGAATCAGCAACTGTGATGCGCCTAGCAGTACTAGCATCAGCACAGCAACAGCAACGGCGTAGCTGAAGAAATGCTCACCAAGCAGTTGCATGGCGCTGGGTGTGCGAGCCAGCACGGCGAGGTTTTCCCCACCCGGTCGGGTCACCAGTTGGGCGCCTACGACCGGCGTCGTGCCGAATAACCGGTCGTGCTCGACGGCAACCCATCCTTGGCGAGCGGTTACAGGCTGCCCGCCGATCGCAATCGCCTGACCGGCCGGAAACCGTTCGATATCCGCGTGCCTGGGAATTGCCGTGCCTTCCGGCCATGTCTGTAGCAGAGCGCCGAGCTGCTGGGCGTTGTCCTGCGCGTCCTGGCTTCGCGATTGCTGTTCAAGCTGCAGCGCAAAAAGCACCAGCAACAGGGTGGTCGCGAACGCTACCAGGTTCAGCGCCCAGAACTTGTACTTTAGTGACAGATCGCGAATCCACAAAGCCATTGCATTCTCTTCTTAGGTCGATGACCGGTACTGCTCGTCGCGCAGTGGGATCGCCGCTTTCTGCGAGCCCGTTCTATTAACGACCAAAAAGTGCTGGACTTGAGCCGCTCAGCACTCATTCAGCGGATCGATACGAAAGAATTCCTGAGCACAGCGCGTCGTGCTCCGCGCCAGTTGTTCTTCGCTGACACCTCGATGCCGTGCCACTTCCCGAAGCACTTCCGGAAGAAACGCCGGCTCGTTCTGGCCACCCTTGGGCTTGGGTCGCAGCGTGCGCGGTAACAGGTATGGAGCGTCGCTCTCGAGCATCAAACGGGCTGCAGGAATGTCGCGAACCAGCGGGTGCAGGTGAGTGCCGCGGCGCTCATCACAGATCCAGCCGGTGATGCCGATGTGCAGGTCGAGATCAAGGTAGGCGTACAGGGCACGTTTTTCGCCGGTAAAGCAATGCACGACTGCAGCACTGAGCTGATCACGGAACGGCCGCAGGATTTGCACCAGGCGCTGGTCGGCATCGCGTTCATGAAGAAACACCGGCAGACCGGTTTCGACTGCCAACTGCAGGTGCTCTTCCAGGACTCGCTCCTGTTGCGCGCGAGGAGACAAGTCCCGGTTGAAATCCAACCCGCATTCACCAACCGCGCGTGCCTCGGGTTCCGCGAGTAGGCCCTTGAGCTGCGCGCCGGTAGTGGAAGTCCATTGGCTCGCGTCGTGAGGATGAACGCCGGCCGTGCAGAACAGCCGTTGCCCGCTCTCATCCAGCTCCCGACAAAGCGCCAATGCCGATTCGCTTTCGCCCAGGCTGGTGCCCGTCAGGACGAGCTGGGCAACGCCCGCTGCGTGCGCACGATCTAGGACCGCGCGCGGGTCTCGGGCGAAGGTTGGGTGGGTAAGGTTGACTCCAATGTCGACAAGCTGCATGAAGCGTCTCGCTTATGAGATCAAAATATATGGATGAAAATCAGTGGGTTGAACGTGAAAGTTAATGTCATTAAATCGGTGTTGCTGGCGGCCAGATCAAGGCTGTGCCACTCTTCGCCACCTTGCGGCAGGGCGGCCGCAGTACAGCTTGTCCCATCCGAGCCGATATCCGGTAATGACCCGACTATTCTCCCTGCTGTTGTGTGTGCTGGTGCTGATGCCCGGGCCGGCCGCTGCGCGGGTGGTTGGGCCTCCAGCCTGGCAAGCGGCCGATACCGTACGCGATCTTGCGGACATTCGCCGCAGCGGCGTTTTGCGGGTGCTGGTCAATCAGAGCCGCAACAGCTCTGGTGAGGTTAAAGGCGAAGCTATTGGTGTGGAGTATGTGCGCCTGCGTGCGTTCGAGCAGTATCTCAATCGCGGGTCGAAAGGGCCTCCGATCACCTTGAAGATCATTCCCAAGGCCAAGGATCAGTTGCTTGGCGCGCTGCAGCGCGGAGAGGGGGATCTGGTCGCGCCCGGGGAAATCTTGCCGCAAGGACCGATACGCCGGCTGAGCCGTAGCCGCGCGGTGATCGACCAGGTGCCGATGGTATTGGTGAGCCGGCAGGGTGGTCCTCGCTATCACAGCTTCGAGCAACTGTCGGGTCGTAGCCTGGCGTTGTCCGCCGGCAGTGCCGCAGGTTCTGCCCTGGACAAGCTCAATCGAGCCTTGATGCAAGCCGGGCGAGCTCCGATTGCGGTCGAGTGGGTGGACCCCACGCTGGCAGTGGAAGACGTGCTGGAGATGGTACAGGCCGGCGTCTATCCGGCAACGGTGGTGGAGCAACCCATTGCCGAGCGTTGGGCCAAGGTGCTGCCTAAACTGCGCATCGAGTCGCAGCTGACGTTGGGCGATCCCGCTGATGTGCACTGGTTTGTGCAAAAGGACGCCGGGATGCTGCGCGCGAGCATCGACCGTTTTCTGCAGACTTACAACGCGCCGGATAACCAGGACGCGGTATTCGTTCGCGTCTATCGCAGGCTCTATCGGGTTCAGTATCCGCTGGATCGTGTCGGCAGACAGCGCTTGGAAAAGGTGCGTCCGACCTTGCAGCGGCATGCCCAGAGGCAAGGAATCGACTGGCTCAATCTGGCCGCACTGGCGTTCAAGGAGTCGACGCTTAACCCATCGGCGCGCGGCGCGTCCGGCGCCACCGGGCTGATGCAGGTGACGCCGGCCACCGCTCGCAGCATGGGCGTGCAGAACATCGGCCAGTTGGACAACAACGTGCTCGCCAGCGTGAGGTATCTGGCGAGCATCCGTAAAACCTTTTTTTCCAGCCCCAGGCTGAATGAGCGCGAACGCATGGCGTTTGTGCTGGCCGCCTACAATCTTGGCCCGCAGCGGGTCCAGGCTTTGCGTGCGGAGGCCCGCCGCCGAGGTCTCAACCCCGACCAGTGGTTTTTCCAGGTCGAACGCGTCGCCATGTCGACCATGGGCATGGGCGTGGTCAGCTACGTCAATGCGGTAAACAAGTATTACCTGGCCTATAGCCGGGAACGCTATCTGCTCGAGGGTAGCCCGCAAAGCGCCGCCAACTGAGCAGCTCAGCTGCGCTCAGCCGCAACCAATTGCTCAGCCGCTTGAAGGCGTTGACGCTCAGTTTCGTCGAAACGTTCGGCCGCCAGACGGGTGATGGCGGCGCGTTTATCCGCTTGGCTGAGGCCCGGGCTGCGTTCAATTCGCGCTTTTTCCTCACGGTAGGCGGTCAGCCGGTTTTGCCATGCCCGACGTTTTTCGTCGAGTTTCTCCAGACGGGCTGCGGCTGCGTTGCCAACCAATTGTTGGCGTAGCTGGCGCAGGTCCGTGGGGTTGCCACCACTGGCTGCCAACGCACGTGTTTGCTCGCGCAACTGCACTTGCATCTGCGCCGCGACTGCATCCTTCAGCTCCACTGGCAGGCGGTTGCGCAAGCTATCCAATGCCGCGCCTTTGCCTGACGCGTCGAGCGTCGTGTCGTGCCGAATGGCCAGGCGTTCCAGCGTGAAGCGGTCAGCTGCTTCGTCCAGCGCGAAGAACGCCAGGTGAACGGGCTCGTCGAATATCCCTGCACGCAACTGCTGAACCGCGCGCAGTCGGTTGCGCATGGCCTCCAGATCGGCCTGCTGCATATGTTGCTGTTCCAGCAACAGCAGCTGCCGTTTGTAGTCCAGATATTGGCTTAACAGCTGGACGGCGCTGTCTGCGGCAGGGGCGGGCAGTTGCGCTTCGATATAGCGACGTAGCCGGGCGATGCTGGTTTCCAGCGGTTCCTCGCCAATTGCGGCAAGGAAGTAGTCGAAGACACGGCGAATCTGCGCCTCAATGATCAACTTCCCCGCGGCGTCAGCCCGAAGACGACCGTCCACCTGGGTGCCAGCAAAGGAGCTTGGCAGACGGTCAAGCGCATCCGTTCGCGGCCGCGGTGGAGTTTGGGTTGGATGTATTTGCTGGCTGGCCTCGCTCGTGCTGATCCGAACGTTCTCGGTGCGGTTCTGCGTCTGGGCTGGCTCCGGGTCGGGTGGGGCACTGCCGTTCATTACAATGCCGATGAGAAGCGCCAATACAAACAGGGCGGCGATAAATTTCATCAGGATGCCTTGTAGTCAGAAGGTGGGGCCGGCGGGCCCCACCGGAGCCTCAGAGACCTGCGTTTTTCAGGCGATTGGCATGCTGTCGGTACACTGTCGCCGGATCGGTTTCGAACAGGCTGGTCAGCCCAAACACCTGGTTGACTTCATCGAGGTGGTTCATTCGGTAGTTGTCGCGGATGACCATGCCCAGATGCGAGCTGCAACGGCCAACGAGTCCGTCATTGGGCTCGTCAAATGCCAGCGAACCGGCCCCCAGCATGGCGTCGCTTACATCCAGTGGGTTGGTCAGCGGGCTGGTGCCGCCCCAGGAGTAATAACGCACACCGTTGACCTTGTAGGCGCCTTCGCCGCACGCAGTGGTCGGAATGCCCTGCGGATATTTCGCATTGAAGCGGGCGGCTCCTTCACTGTTGAGTGATTCAAGCGTACCGAGCGAGTTTTGTGGTTCGGTACTGGTGCTTCCCGACAGGAAATGGATCAATGCGCCCATCCCGTTGACGATGCCAGCGACGATGGCTTCGCCACTGGAGCCTTCAGGAATCTGACGTATCAGATCGGCAACATCGGACCCCTTGTGCGGTGCGCCTACGCTGGTGACCGACGCCACCAGGTCGGGACGGACCGCAGCGACGTAGCGCACGGTCGGCCCGCCGTGGCTGTGGCCGACCAGATTCACCTTTGGTTTGCCGCTGATGGCGACGATCTCCTCGACTTGTTGCAGAAGCTCCTCGCCACGCAGCTCCGAGGTGTTGAGTTGGCTCACTTCGGTGACGTAGACCTGGGCGCCATCACGTCGAAGCGCCTGGGGAATGCCGTACCAGTAATCGATGCCTAGCATGCTGTCGAAGCCGAGCATGCCGTGCGCCAGTACGATCGGATAACGCGTCTGGGTGTAGCCGCTGGAGCCGAATAGGCTGGCCTGGACCTGGCTTGAAACAGCCATGACGGTCCCGAGGCATAGAGCAAACACAGTCTTGTTGTTATTCATGAATGCACTCATCTAGGGTGACTGACATTGGGCAATCCCTCGCCATTCACCGCGCGTAGCGCGTACTGCAGGCGATTGCGGCGCAGCATTCGTGCCAGTTTGCCGGGAGGCAAGCAGATGAGGCTCTAGCGCGGCGTTCCGCCTGAGCGCTACTGCCAGGCTTGACGGCGATTGCCGAGATGTCTGTTACCAGATGAAACATAGAACTGGGTAGGAAAGTGTAGTATTCGTCAGTTGATCGAAATTAGGCGCTAGATCGACGAAAAACGTGACTTATCGGTCCAAGAGTAACTGCACGGTCACGAGTAATCGATTTTCACGATGTACCAGAGTTTCGATCCGGTGGGCGTCTGCACCTGGACTTCCGCATCCAAGGGTTTACCAACCAAGGCGCGTGCCAATGGCGAATCGATACTGATCAACCCCTGACGTAGATCCAGTTCATCCGGCCCGACGATACGGTAGCGGGCCTGTTCTCCCTCTTCGTCCTCGACTATCACCCAGGCGCCAAAATAGACCTTGCCGGGATCGCTTGGTCGCTCTGCGACCACTTTGAGCTTCTCCAGCCGTTTGGTCAGAAAACGCACGCGGCTGTCGATTTCGCGCAGCATCTTCTTGCCGTAGGTGTATTCAGCGTTTTCCGAACGGTCCCCTTGCGCGGCTGCCTCGCTGACCGACTGGGTAACCTGAGGCCGCTTCACATGCCACAGTTCATGCAGCTCGGCTCGTAGCCTTGCCTCGCCTTCGGGTGTGATCAGGGGGGTGCCGGCAGGGCGAGGTGGGCGATAACGGCTCATGGCATTTCCAGTTCAGGCACGGGCTCGGCATTCTACAGGCAGTCCAACGCGTTGCCTGCGCCGGTCAATTTTCACGCAGCACATTCAGAGGGCTGGCGTTGAGTGCTCGACGCGTACCCAGGACGCCTGCGGCACCGACCAATAGTGCGCCGATCAGCGGCAGCAACAGCAGCCATGGGTGGGGTTGCCAGCGAAGATCGAAGACGAAGTGGTAGAGCAGGGCGCTGACCAGCTCACAACCCAATGCGGCGAGTACACCGCTGGCCGCGCCTAATACACCGAATTCGGTACGTCGGGCTCTGAGCAATAGTTTTCGCTCCGCCCCCAGCGCGCGGAGCAACGCACCTTGACGAATCCGCTCGTCCAGCGTTGCTTGCAAACCGGCAAACAGTACCGCAAGGCCCGCCGCCAGCACGAACATCAGCACATATTCGACCGCCAGCGAGACTTGCGCCAGGATGCTGCGCAACTGGCTGAGCAAGGCTTCGACTTGCAATATCGTCGCAGACGGGAAGTCTCTGGCCAGTTGCACCAGTTCGCGATCCTTGCCTTGCGGCAGGTGAAAGCTGGTCATGTAGGTCGCCGGAACGTCCTGCAAGGTGTCGGGCTCGAAGATCATGTAGAAGTTGGGCTGGAAGCTGTCCCAGTTGACCTCGCGCAGGCTGGTCACGCTGACATCGCGGGTGAGCCCGCCAACTGTGAAGCTGAGTCGATCGCCCAATTGCACCTGAAGACTCTCGGCCAGCTCGGCTTCCACCGACACGCCAGGCAGATCGGCTCGCGCCCCGGTCCACCATTGGCCAGCAGTCAGACGGTTGTCGGCGGGCAGGTCCTCGGCCCAGGTCAGGCTCAGGTCTCGACGAATCGCGCGCTCGCCCTGGCTTTCCTTGCTGACCAGCTGGCGTACCGGCTCACCGTTAATCGCAACCAGACGACCTGGAACGACCGGGTACAGCGGAGCTGCGAGGTCGGAGAGTGCATCGATGCGTGCGGTGAATGCGTCCCGGTCGGCGGGCAGGACGTTCAGTACAAAATGGTTAGGGGCGTCATCCGGTAACTGATTTTGCCAAGTGTCGAGCAGCTCGCCACGCAGCAACCCGATCAGTGCCATGGCGAGCAGTATCAAGCCGAAAGCCAGCGACTGGCCGGCCGCCGCCAGCGGGTGTCGAAGTAGCTGCCCGAGGCCCAGACGCCATGTCAGCGATGCGCCTGAAAGTATTCGGCGCAGCCCCTTCAAAGCAAGCAACAGCAATCCGCCGAGGACCACCGTGGCGAGCAGACCGCCGCCCAGCAGCGCGAGCGTAATCTTCAGATCTAGGCTGAGCCGCCACATGATCAAGCCAAGGGGGATCACGGCGGCCCCGTACACCAGCCAGGAACTCGGCGGAATCGGCAGCATGTCGCGGCGCAATACCCGCAGTGGCGGCACGCGACCCAGTGCGGCCAGGGGCGGCAAGGCGAAACCCGCCAGTGCAACCAGGCCGGTCGCAATTCCCGCCAGCGCCGGCCACAACGTGGCGGGCGGCACTTCACTGACCACGAGTTCGCGCAGCAGGAAAAACAATCCATGTTGCGCGGCCCAGCCCAACAGCGCTCCGGCCGTGCTGGCAACCAGGCCGAGGTAGGCGAGCTGCAGGGTATAGAGCATCAATGCTTCGCGGCGTGACAGGCCAAGACAGCGCAGCAACGCACTGGCGTCGAAGCGGCGCGTCGCGAAACGTGCAGCCGATAGCGCCACTGCCACGCCCGCGAGCAGCACTGCGGCCAGGCTGGCCAGATTGAGATAGCGTTCGGCACGCCCCAGAGCGCCACCGATCTGACGGTTGCCGTCCTTGGCTGTCTCGATACGCTGATGCGCTTGTACATCGGCTTTGATGGCCTCTTCATAAGCTGCCAGCTGCTCCGGGGTGCCGCGCCAGAGTTCGCGATAGCGCACACGACTTCCGGGCTGTACCACGCCGGTCGCTTCGAGATCATCCAGATGCATCAGCACGCGTGGCGTCAAGCTGTAAAAATCGCCAACGCGATCAGGCTCGTAGGTCAGCACGCGGGTCAGCTGCAGTGGCTTATTGCCGACTTCGATCTGGTCACCGATCTGCAGGTTCAATGCCGCGAACAGGCGTGCTTCGGCCCAGGCTTCACCGGGTTTGGGGCCCGTTCCGGGCTGTTCGGTCTGATACGGCGCGGCCGCGCTGCGAAGCTCACCGCGTAACGGATAGCCATCGTCAGCGGCCTTGATGCTGGCCAGCTGCAGGTTGTCGTCCGTAGCGATGACGCTGGAAAACTCAACCACCCGAGCGTGTTCAAGCTGCAGTTGGTTGCCTGCTTCGATCTGTTCCGCTTCGGCCGGAGCACTGCCGCTCAGCACGAGATCGGCGCCTAGAAACTCGGTTGCGCGCAGCAGCATGGCGTCGTTCAGTCGCGCGCCAAAATACCCGATGGCTGTGCTGGCCGCGACGGCGATCAGCAGCGCAAAAAACAATACGCGCAGCTCGCCGGCACGGGCGTCGCGCAACAGCTGACGCAGCGCCAGCGTCGCCAGGCGGCTGAGGGGCACATGCTTCATTGGCTCAACTCATCGACGAGTTGGCGACCGCCTTCGAGGCGAAGCAAGCGCTGGCAACGATGGGCCAGACGTTCGTCATGGGTTACCAGCACTAACGTAGTGCCGCGTTCACGGTTGAGCTCGAACAACAGCTCGGTGATGGTTGCGCCTGTATGGCTGTCGAGGTTGCCGGTCGGCTCATCGGCGAACAGCACCGCCGGCTCGGCGGCAAAGGCGCGGGCGACGGCAACGCGCTGCTGTTCACCGCCTGACAGTTGCCTTGGATAATGATGGAGCCGTGCGCCAAGACCGACGCGATCAAGCAGCTCGATGGCTTTCGCCTCTGCGTCTGCGCGGCCATGCAGCTCCAGCGGCAGCATGACGTTTTCCAGGGCATTGAGGCTGTCGAGTAGCTGAAACGACTGGAAAACGAAGCCGACATGCTCAGCCCGCACATGCGCGCGCTGGTCTTCGTCCAGCGCGCCGAGCAGATGGCCAGCCAGATGCACCTCGCCTGATGTGGGAAGGTCCAGGCCAGCCAACAAACCGAGCAGCGTCGATTTACCGGAACCTGAAGTGCCGACAATGGCAAGGCTGTCGCCCTTGTCGAGGCTCAATGACACATCGTCTAGTATCGCCAGCTCGCCTTCCGCGCTGGGTACCGCTTTGCTAAGGTTCCGGGCGTAGAGAATGCTGGCGCTCATGGAGATTCCGATGCGAAATTGGTTGAGAGGTGGGGTCCTGGTTTTGCTGTGCTGGGCCCAGGGCGCCTTGGCGGGAACGGTGCTGGTGGTCGGGGATAGTATCAGCGCCGCTTTCGGGCTGGAAACCAGCCAGGGCTGGGTACAACTGCTCCAGCAACGCCTTGAAACAGAGAATTTTGACCAACGTGTGGTGAACGCTTCGATCAGTGGTGACACCAGCGCTGGAGGGCTGGCGAGATTGCCAGGGTTGCTGGCGGAGCACGATCCGCAAGTCGTCATCATCGAGCTTGGCGGCAATGATGGGCTTCGTGGTCAGCCGCCGAAGCAACTGAACAGCAATCTGGCTGCTATGGTCGACCTGTCAGTCGAGGCGGGTGCCGACGTCGTGTTGCTCGGGATGCGTTTGCCGCCGAACCTGGGGCAACGTTACACGCGCGCATTTGAGGAAGCGTTCGACTCGCTTGCAGACGAGCGAAACCTGCCCTATGTGCCGTTTTTTCTTGAAGGTGTCGGTGGGGTTGATGGCATGATGCAGGCCGATCGCATCCATCCGACTGCCGGTGCGCAGCAGCAACTGCTGGACAACGTCTGGCCGGTGCTCGAACCCTTGCTTTGAAGCGTGCGCGCGGCTACTGTCGCGCCCCTCGAATCGGAGCCTTAGATGCCGCGCCCAGCCTGGACCCTTTTTGCCTATCGCCTCATCGTTCCAGACGAGCAATTCGACTTGTTTGCATGCCGGGAGAACCGGCTGCACCTGGCGTTGCGGCAGCTGGAGTTGAATGGTCAGGTTGATCGCACGCTTTGCGGTGGTTTTCTACCAGCGCGCCCGCGCTGGCAAGATATCGAGCGCTCCGTACTCAAGGACCGCCGCCTCTGCCCCGCGTGTCGCGATGCACTCGGCGCACAACGCAAAGGCCTTCCGTCTGCCGTCAGCGCTTGGTAGGTCGGCGCCTGCAGGCGGTTCGAGTACAATCGGCGCAACACGAACACTTTCCCAAGGAAACCCCTGAATGCTCTCGCGTGCGTTTGTAGTCGCCTCCAGTGTGTCATTCGCGGCTTTACTCTCGGCCGGCCAGTCTATTGCCCTCGAACTACCGCTGCCTCCAGAAGGCGAGGACGTGGTCGGGCAGATTCAAGTGGTCAAGGCCAAGTACGAGGACACCTTCGCTGCACTCGGCGAAACACATGATCTGGGCTATCTGGAACTGATTGCGGCAAACCCGGGCGTGGATCCCTGGTTACCAGGCGAAGGGACCGACATCATTCTTCCGACGCGGTACATCCTGCCGCCCGGGCCGCGTGAAGGCGTCGTGATCAACCTTGCTGAGTACCGTCTGTATTACTACCCGGAGGGCAAGAACGTGGTGCATACCTTTCCGCTCGGCATCGGCCGGGAAGGTTGGGGCTCCCCGGTTGGCAATACGCGGATTTCAGCCATGACCAGCAATCCGGCCTGGTACCCGCCGCAATCGATCCGCGACGAACACGCGGCCGACGGCGATCCGCTGCCGAAGGTCGTACCGCCAGGACCTGATAACCCGCTTGGTCCTTACAAGATGAGCCTGGCGTTGCCCGGGTATCTTATCCACGGTTCAAACAAGAAATTCGGAATCGGCATGCGCGTCAGCCATGGTTGTTTCCGCATGCTCAACCATAATGTTCTGGAGCTGTCAGGCTTGGTCAAGGTCGGAACCTCGGTGCGGATCATCGACGAGCCTTACAAGTTCGGCGTGAGCCAGGGCAAAATCTATCTGGAGGCGCACACGCCGCTTCAGGACGAAGAACAGAAGATGACGCTCATGGACAAGCATGCAGTGGTGATCAACACATTACTCAAGCGTGATGAACCTGCCGGTTCACTGCAGCTGGATTGGGAAATGGTGCGCGAGATCATTGCTGGCGAAGACGGCCTGCCGATCCAGATCGCCGAGCAGGGCCAGGCTCTGGCCAACCATGAAGAGCCCATTTTCTAATATTGCGTATCTATAAGAGCGCGCCTCGCAAAACAGGCGCGCACAAAAAAGCCGACCTGATTGCAGGTCGGCTTTTTTTCGCCTGAAGCTTACTTGCGGCTGGCGCGTTCCAGCATACGCAGTGCACGCTCATTGGCTTCGTCAGCAGTCTGCTGGGCCTTCTGGGCAGCCTGCAGCGCCTCGTCGGCACGGCTGTACGCTTCGTCGGCACGCGCTTGAGCGCGGGCAGAGGCGTCTTCAGTCGCGGTCAGACGGGCTTCGCTTTCTTTGGTCATGCTGTTGCTGCAACCAGTAGCCAGAACTGCGGCGAAAGCCAGAGCAGAAAATTTCAGAACGTTGTTCATCGTGTTCCCCTTAAGGATGAAATCCATGGCAACTCCCGTTATGGAAAGTTGGCGCGCACATACTACCGATTAGTTACGCTAAGTAAACTGAGCCAAGCAGCTGCTACCACATTTTTTCTGCATGCTCATTCTTTGAACGGTATCCGCTGGCAGAACTGACTGAAAAACAACCAGAGCCAACCGCGGCACTCGCTACATGGACCGACGCAAGTGCCGAAAAGTTGCAGTGTTGATCTGAGTCGACTGTTTGAATGCGGTCATTCGGTCCATTGTGGTGCGCTGACGATTTAAGCAATTGAAGCCGGGTCTTGCGTAGCGGTAGCATGCGTCGTCCAGCTAACAATAAAGATGGATAGTGCGTGAGGGTGCCGCACGTAACTTCCAAACAATCAGGGCAGGTCTAGCCTGCAGAGGAGGCGAGATGACCGAACAGCTGCACATCCATCATGATCGAACAAGTCACCAGTTCGAGACCGTTGTGGAAGGCCATCGCGCTTATCTGGCGTATGTCGATCTTGGCAAACAGACACTGGATATCTACCGGACCTTCGTGCCCGATGCGCTTCGCGGTCGAGGTGTTGCGGCGGTGTTGGCCCAGCATGCGCTGGAGTACGCCGAGCGCGAGGGCTATACGGTTATCCCATCCTGTTCGTATGTAGAGTGGTACATCGAACGGCAGGGCAGTGCTACGGACGATCCGGAGCAGGAATAAAAAAAACGCCGGCAAGCGGCGTTTTTTCGATTCTGACAGGTATCAGCTGCGGGTGCGCTTGGGTAAGACGTCCTTCAGCTTGAGGTGCATGCCGAGAATAGTTTTCTCAGTGGCTTCCCAATCGATGCAGGCATCGGTGATCGAGACGCCATATTCCAGATCGTTGAGATCTTTGGGGATAGGCTGGTTGCCCCAACCCAGATGACTTTCCACCATCAGCCCGATGATCGAATTGTTGCCCTCGAGGATCTGGTTGGCCACGTTGTCCATCACCAGCGGCTGCAACGCTGGGTCCTTGTTTGAGTTGGCATGGCTGCAGTCCACCATGATGTTCGGTTTGATTCCGGCTTTGCTCAGTTCCTGCTCGCATACTGCAACACTGACCGAATCATAATTCGGCTTGCCATTGCCGCCACGCAACACCACGTGACCATAGGCGTTGCCCTTGGTGGTGACGATAGACACTCCACCCGATTGGTTGATGCCAAGGAAGCGGTGCGGGCTGGAAACGGATTGCAGGGCATTGATCGCAACGGTCAGGCTGCCATCGGTACCATTCTTGAAACCCACGGAAGACGACAGGCCTGAGGCCATTTCCCGGTGTGTCTGGGATTCGGTGGTGCGTGCACCGATGGCCGACCAGCTGATCAGGTCCTGCAGGTACTGCGGGGAGATCGGGTCCAGGGCTTCGGTCGCGGTCGGCAAGCCCATCTCCGCAAGATCGAGCAACAACTGGCGGCCAATATGCAGGCCGTCCTGAATCTTGAACGAGTCATCCATGTATGGATCGTTGATCAGGCCTTTCCAGCCAACGGTTGTGCGTGGCTTCTCGAAGTACACCCGCATGACCAGAAACAGACTCTCCGAGACCTTGTCGGCCAGCACCTTAAGGCGTTCGGCATATTCATGCGCGGCCTTCAGGTCATGAATCGAGCAGGGCCCAATCACGACGAACAGGCGATGATCCTTGCCGTCGAGAATGTTGCGTATCACCTGGCGGCCTTCAGAGACGGTCGCCAGCGCGGCAGCAGTCAGCGGTATTTCACGCTTCAACTGATCAGGGGTGATCAGTGTCTCGTTGGAAGAAACGTTAAGGTCATCGATCGGTAAATCAGCCATCGTGTTCTCGTCAAGGTCACAGATGCCGTCCGCCAGCCAAGCCCGGTGCGGCGGAGCAGAGCTTGAGGGCGCAGCGGGGAGCGGAACCTTATCGCGTATTGCGTTGCCACGACAATCATCTTGAAGTCGGACTGCTGCACGGAGATCGCTGCTGTCTGTCACGCCAGGTCGTTATTCATAGCCGCTGGGCGCTCTCTTGGGACGCTGATAAGGTGGTCATTTTTGCGCGCCAAGCATGGCGTCCCCCTGATCTGTCGAAGGAGCCCTCGCATGACTGCCCCTAAATCTCGAATCGGAATTATCGGTACCGGTGCCATCGGTGGCTTTTACGGCGTGATGCTCGCTCGGGCTGGCTACGATGTGCATTTTCTTCTGCGCAGCGAATACGAGACGGTCCTGCAGAATGGGTTGCAGATAAACAGTGCAGTGCACGGCTCAGTGCATCTCGATTCGGTACAGGCTTATCGCACCGCGGCGCAGATGCCCAAATGCGACTGGCTGCTGATCGGAGCGAAAAGCACCAGTAACTCGGAATTGGCTCCGCTGATTGCCGAGGCTGCAGGGGAAAATGCCAAGGTGGTGGTGTTGCAGAACGGTCTGGGAGTCGAGGAGAGCCTGCGCCAAGCGCTTTCTGATGATGTCCATCTGTTGGGTGGCCTCTGTTTCATCTGCGCGCATCGCTCGGCGCTAGGGGTCGTCGAGCATCAGGCGCTTGGCGGCGTGAACCTCGGTTATCACTCCGGCCCGGCAAGTGGCGCTGAACAGCAGAGGCTTGTCGAGGACGGCGTTGCCATGTTTCGCGCGGCGGGTGTCGATTCCAATCCGGCGGTGAACCTCGCGCAGGCACGCTGGCAGAAGCTGGTGTGGAACCTTCCCTATAACGGCCTTTCCGTTCTGCTCGACGCCGGCACCGCGCCCTTGATGGCAAACCCTGACAGCCGAGCACTGGTCCGATCGATCATGTCGGAAGCTTGCGGAGCGGCCGCCGCCTGTGGCCAACCGCTACCCGACCCGGTGGTGGATCGAATGATGATGTTTACCGATAACATGCCCAACTATTTGCCGAGCATGTACCACGACCATGCACAGGGACGTCCGATGGAGCTCGATGCGATCTATGCCGCTCCGCTGGCCGCTGCAGCAGAGGTTGGGTTCGTGATGCCGAAAACCGAGGCGCTGTATCAGGCTCTTCGTTTCCTGTCGGCTCGCGCGGACTGACAATCAATCCAAACCACCCGGCAACGCTGGACGCCGGGCGGTCCTCGCTTCGCTAGTGGTTTACTTCCAGGCTGCTAAGCTCAGTCAGACCGAGCCAAGTCTCACGCTCGCTGGCCTCGCGCAGGGTGCGATTGGGTTGACGGACCGGCAACAGTGCAAGGGTTAGACTCGCCGCTCCTGCATGGCGAAGCCCGTGATGGTGCACAGGCGTTTCATATGGGAATGGTCTAGAATCTCAGGTTCTGGTGCAGAAAAGTTATAAAAACATGGGTGGCGTCCGGGGCGCCTTTGGTCTTTGAGGGATCTCTATGAAGCTTCAGCAACTGCGTTACATCTGGGAGGTGGCGCACCATGACCTCAACGTCTCGGCAACGGCGCAAAGCCTGTTCACCTCGCAGCCCGGTATCAGTAAGCAGATTCGGCTGTTGGAAGACGAACTGGGCGTAGAGGTTTTCGCGCGCAGCGGTAAGCACCTGACCCGGGTCACGCCGGCTGGCGAGCGAATCATCACGACCGCTGGAGAAATTTTGCGCAAATGCGAAAGCATTAAACAGATCGCGCAGGAATTCTCCAATGAAAAACGTGGCACCCTCAGCATCGCGACCACCCATACGCAAGCGCGCTACGCGCTGCCGCCGGTGATCAGTGCATTCATCAAGCTATACCCGGACGTGTCGCTGCACATGCATCAAGGCACGCCGATGCAGATTGCCGAGATGGCGGCTGACGGGACCGTCGATTTTGCCATCGCTACGGAGGGGCTGGAGCTGTTTGGTGACCTGGTCATGATGCCGTGCTATCGCTGGAACCGTTGCGTAGTCGTGCCGCAGGGACACCCGTTGGCAAAGCTCGAGAAGCTGACGCTGGACGCCTTGGCTGAGTATCCGATCGTGACCTATGTGTTTGGTTTTACCGGACGATCCAAACTGGACGAGGCGTTCAGCCACAGGGGGCTGTCACCCAAAGTGGTTTTTACCGCCGCCGACGCCGACGTCATCAAGACCTATGTGCGCCTGGGGCTGGGTGTCGGGATCGTCGCGCGCATGGCCGTCGACGCGAAGCTCGACCCGGATCTGGTCGTGCTCGACGCCAGCGAGCTGTTCGAGCCCAGCGTGACCAAGATCGGTTTTCGCCGCGGCACATTCCTGCGTGGCTTCATGTGCGACTTCATCGAAACCTTTGCTCCGCATCTTGATAGAGAGATGCTTGAGAAAGCCGTGCAATGCAAGAACAAGGTCGAGCTGGATGAGTTGTTCATGGACCTCGATCTGCCGACTTTCTAGGCCGAGCCCATCCGGTTCGGTCGAGCGGACGTCAGTACGGCGGGTGGTTGGGCAAGGGGCTCGTTTGTAAGCCCCGTTAGCCAAGGTCTCGCATCGGACGTTAGTTTTTGGCGATCAGGTTGCCCGCGTGTAGGCCGCATTCCTTCTGTGTCGACTCTTCCCACCACCAGCGCCCCTCACGCTCGTGCTGATTTGGCAGAACTGGGCGTGTACAGGGCTCGCAACCGATGCTGATGAATCCACGTTCGTGCAGGCTGTTGAATGGCAATTCGAGCATGCGGATATAACCCCACACTTCTTCGCTGGACATCTGCGCCAGCGGATTGAACTTGTACAGGCTGTGGTCGGGTGTTGAGAACGCGCTGTCGACTTCGAGTACCGCAACCTGGCTGCGTGTCCCGGGGCTTTGATCGCGGCGCTGGCCCGTTGCCCATGCGCGGACAGTTGACAGCTTGCGGCGCAGCGGTTCGATCTTGCGAATGCCGCAACACTCGCCATGGCCGTCGCGGTAGAAGCTGAACAGCCCCTTCTCGTTAACCATTGGCTGCAACAGGGCCGGGTCTGGCGTCATGAATTCGATGGGAATGCCGTAATGCTCGCGAACCTGCTCGATGAAACGATAGGTCTCGCCGTGCAGTCGTCCGGTATCGAGGCTGAACACTTTCACGTTTTGGTTCAGCTTCCAGGCCATGTCGACCAATACGACATCCTCGGCCCCGCTGAACGAGATCCACAAATCATCCCCAAAGAGGTCGAAGGCAAGTTTGAGTACGTCCTGTGGGGATTTGCTGGCATAGGAGGCTGCCAGCTCGGCTGTATCAATGGTTTGACTCATCAGGCGGCTTCCTTGGTTGGCGCTTGGCGCTCTGCTGCGCGATGTTAACAAAGAGTCTTTATTACTCTAAATAACCTTTAAGGAAGAGCGTCCATTCTTTGTGGAATAAGCGACGCGTTGCTTCGCAAGGGGCTTGCCGTTAGAGTGCCGCTTCAAATTTTCTGCTGTAAGGAGCGCGTCCGTGGAAATAGCCTGTCTCGACCTGGAAGGTGTACTGGTTCCGGAAATCTGGATCGCGTTCGCCGAGGCAACCGGAATCGAATCGCTGCGGGCAACCACGCGTGACATTCCTGATTACGACGTACTGATGAAGCAGCGGCTGCGTATTCTGGACGAGCACGGCCTGAGGCTCTCGGACATCCAGAAGGTTATCGCCACGCTGAAGCCGCTGGACGGCGCGATCGAGTTCGTGGACTGGCTGCGTGAGCGTTTCCAGGTGGTCATTCTCTCCGACACCTTCTATGAGTTTTCGCAGCCGCTGATGCGCCAGCTAGGGTTCCCGACGCTGCTCTGCCATCGCCTGATCACTGATGAATCCGATCGCGTCGTGGATTACCAGCTGCGTCAGAAAGACCCCAAGCGCCAGTCGGTCATTGCGTTGAAGAGTCTCTACTACCGCATCATTGCAGCCGGCGATTCGTACAACGACACCACCATGCTCTCCGAGGCACATGCCGGCATCCTTTTCCATGCGCCGGACAATGTGATCCGCGAGTTCCCACAGTTCCCCGCAGTGCATACCTTTGACGCGCTCAAGCAAGAGTTCATCAAAGCATCCAACCGCACGCTGACGCTGTAAACGACTCGTTTCCACGGTGGCTGCCGGGCCGCCGTGGAGCCTTATGGCTCTAGCGTCGTCTCCAGTGTTCCCAGCAGTACGCTCACCTTATCCAGCGTTTCCTGGTACTCGGCCTGCCAGGCTGAATCTGCCACGATGCCGCCGCCGCCCCAGCAATAGACATCGTTCTTGCTGAATAGCAGCGTGCGGATTGCAATAGAGCTGTCCATCTCGCCGCGCACGTCCAGATAGAGTAGCGAACCGCAGTAAATGGCGCGGCGAGTCGGCTCTAGCTCATCGATGATTTCCATGGCGCGGATCTTCGGTGCGCCCGTAATTGATCCGCCCGGAAAGGCACCGGTGAGCAGATCGAGCGCATCCTTGTCGGGATCAAGCTTCCCCGTGACGCTGCTCACCAGGTGATGCACATTAGGGTAGGTCTCCAGGGAAAACAGTTCCGGCACCTGAATACTTCCGATTTCACAGCTGCGTCCCAGGTCGTTGCGAAGCAGGTCGACGATCATCAGGTTCTCGGCTCGATCCTTGATGCTGGCCGTCAGCGCGTCGGCTTGTGCCTGGTCGCCTTCTGAATCAAGCCTTCTAGGCCGAGTGCCCTTGATCGGGCGAGTCTCGACGGTCCGGCTGCTCACACGCAGGAAGCGCTCTGGAGAGACGCTTGCAATTGCGCCTTGCTCTATCGTCATAAAGCCGGCGAACGGAGTCGGGCATGCTTCGCGCAGGAGGCGGAATGCCTGCCATGGGTCGCCACTGTAGGCGGCTTGAAAGCGCTGGGCGAAGTTCACCTGATAACAGTCACCCGCCTGGATGTATTGCTGGATACGCTCGATGGCGTCACGGTAGTCGTCAGGTTTCAGATCTGCGGTAAACGCAGACGACAAGTTGAACGTCGCTTCCTGGGGTTGCCCATCCGTTTCGAACACTGTGGTCAGGCGGTTGCGTTCGGCCTGAGCCAGTGATGGATGAAAGACCAGATGCGTGGTTTGGCGCTGGTGATCATTTACCAGCGCCCAGGCATAGACGCCGAAGCGAGCGTGAGGAAGGTTCAGGTCGTCGGTTGCCACATTCGACAGTCTTTCCAGCCGTGAGCCGAAGTCATAGCTGATATAGCCCAGCAGACCACCTATAAAGGGAAGCTCAGCGTCCGAGGGGGCTTCGGCATCCCCCAATGAGCGGAGCGCCCCACGAAGTCTCGAAAAAAATGCGCTGCCGGTTTCCGTTGCGCCAGGTTCGAGCAGCTGTGTTGGCCATGCACTTAGCACGTCGAATCGGCCGCGTTCGGCCATCGGACGACCCGAATCGAGCAGTACTGCGCCCGGCGCGTGGCGAATGCGCTCGAACCAACGGGTCGGATCGGGGTAATAGGGAAGGGCGTGGAGTGTGCAGAGGGGCATGGTGTGTTTCGTTCGGGGCGTGGCCCGGCCAATGAGCCGGGCTTTGGCTCAGTCGTGAGCCGGGATGTGGCCAAACAGCTCCTGAGCGAATCGCACCCGCTCTTCCGGAGTTTCCTGAACCCCATTTTTTTTGAGCTCCTCGACGCGGTTTTCCACGGCGTGCGCGCGATGGGTCAAACCGCAGTCGTTGGCGATCTGAATGTTGAGGCCCGGGCGAGCGTTGAGCTCGAGAATCAACGGCCCCTTATCCTCGTCCAACACCATGTCCACACCGATGTAGCCAAGGCCGCACAGCTCGTAGCAGCCGGCTGCGAGCTTCATGAAGCCGTCCCAGTTTGGCAGCTGCACGCCGTCCACGGCGTTGGTGGTGTCCGGGTGTTTGGTGATCTTGTTGTTCAGCCAGGTGCCGCGCAACGTGATGCCCGTCGCCAGATCCACGCCGACGCCAATTGCACCCTGGTGGAGGTTGGCCTTACCGCCGGACTGCCGGGTCGGTAGGCGCAGCATGGCCATTACCGGGTAGCCCATCAGGACGATGATACGAATGTCCGGCACGCCTTCGTAGCTGATGCTTTTGAATATCGGGTCGGGAGTGACGCGGTATTCGATCAGTGCGCGGTCACGGTGACCGCCGAGCGAATACAGCCCGGTGAGGATGTTGGATATCTGATGTTCGATCTCGTCGTGGGTCAGGATCTTCCCTGACACCGTTCGATAACGCCCCTCGAAGCGATCGGCGATGACGAGGATTCCATCGCCGCCCGCACCCTGAGCCGGCTTGACTACAAAGTCGGTGTGGTCCTTGACGATATCCTTGAGTTTCTCGATGTCACGCTCGGTCTCGATGATCCCGTACATCTCCGGGACATCGATGCCGGCTTCGATTGCTCGCTCCTTGGTGATGATCTTGTCATCGACGATCGGATACAGGTTGCGCTTGTTGTACTTGAGCACGTAGTCCGCATTACGGCGGTTGATGCCCATGATGCCTTTGGCTTCGAGGGCCTTCCACGTCTTGATTAGACCGAACATGGCTCAATCCTTCAGAAAGGCTTTGAAACGAAACAGTTCGGTCAGGCGGTAGCCGCGATAACGCCCCATCGCGAGCATGAAGCCGACCATGATCAGCAGTACTGCCGGGAAGGTGAAGATGAAATAGGTCAACTCCGGGATGTTCATCAGCAGGAATGCCAGCGCTGCTGCGATGAGCGTACCGACCGCCACCTTGAATGCATGGCCGCCGCCACGTTCTTCCCAGGTGATGGAGAGGCGCTCGATGGTCATGGTCAGGATGACCATGGGGAACAGTGAGACAGATAGCCCGCGCTCGAGCCCGAGCTTGTGACTGAACAGGCTGATCACCGCGATCAGCACCACGACGAACGTGAGCACCACTGACAGGCGTGGCAGCATCTGCAGTTTCAGGTGCTCCAGGTACGAGCGCAGTGACAGCCCCATTGCGGTGATGACCGTGAACAGGATGATGCCGAAACCAATCTGGGTTTCACGGAAGGCGAGCGCAATCAGCACTGGCGTAAAGGTGCCCAGTGTCTGCAGACCGCCAAGGTTGCGCAGGATCAGAATCACCAGAACACCGATCGGAATCATGATCATGATCTGGTACGTCTGCTGGGTCTGCAGTGGCAGGCCGTAAAGCGAATATTCGAGGAAGTCTGCGTCGGTATTTTCGTCGGTCAGCTTTGCCAGGCGGATGGCGTTCATCTCGCTGCTGTTGAGCGTGAAGGTGACTTGCGGGTTGCGCCCGCCTTCGAGGTTCAGCAGGGGCTCGTTGCCGGTCCACCAGACCAGGCGATCCTGCGGCAGGCCTTGCTCGCCGGTTTCCGGATTGAAATACAGCCATTTATCGCCGTTGAAGCTCCGCAGCCAGAGCTCCGGGGATTGTGCCATGTCAGCCTGCAGTCGAACCGTGTGAACGCGCTCCATGGGAACGTGCGCAATGGACAGCAGCAATTCGATTACCCGCGCTTTGTTGGGCGTCGAAGCGTCTCCGCCAAGTAGCAGCTTGACGTTGTCATCGTTGGCATTGTTAACACGCTTGATGGCTTCGCTGATGAAAGTCTCGACGTCGGCCGAATGCTGGCGTATCGGTGAAAGCAATGCTTCTGCAGCAATCTTCTCAGCGCCTTCGACAGGAATGCTGTCGCGGAAAATCGGGCCGGTAGCCTTGGTCTGTTCACCGCTATAGCGCCGGGTCAGGACCAGCCGGTAATACAGCGTCTGCTTGCCATTGACGCGCCGCGCTGACCAAGTGACCCGACGATTGCCATCGGCACGGTTGATGCTCACGCCATAGTTGTTGGAGATGAAGCTCTCATTGAGGCTGACGAATTCCTGGTTGAGCGGCGGCACGTACATCTGCAGCTTCACCGGCTCGCGCGGGTTGGCCTGGAATTCGACCTTGGCGTCGATGTTCCAGAGGTCATCGGTTTCATCTTCAGTAACCGGGATGCCCAGGATGAATATCTGATAGGCAGTGATTGCGATGCCCAGCGTGACGAGCAAAAGAATCAGGATTTTTAGGTGCAGGGTAAGGGCGCGCATGGGGTTACTCGTCAGCGTCGGATTCGATAATGCAGCCGGGTTTGCCAGCAGCGTACTTAAGGCCAGGGTCGACCAGAGCACCGAAGCGAGCAAGCGCTTCGGAACCGATTAGAAGTGGGTATTGGAATGCGCTTCGGTCCGTGAGGTTCACTTCGATGCTGCGTTTTGCCTTGCCCATGCATAGATCGAGTTCAACAACCGGGCGCGGAGTATAGGTTTTTTCTTCCTCTGGATCGAAGTCGCCAGCACGTCGCTTGATCTTGCTGATGCGCTGCAACGGCAGTTCGATGGGGCGGTCATGGGCTTCGTCGATAGCGAGGTAGAAGCGCACCCAGCTTTTTCCGTTGCGCTTGAAGCGCTCGATGTCGCGGGCGCTGAGCGAGGCGGTCTGGGCACCTGTATCGAGTTTGGCTGGCACCTCGAGACCGAAATCGGGCAGCGCCACGTGCTCATTCAGACCGTAGATCGTTTTTTCATCGGCGTGCGCCCAAAACGGAACGCTTAAAAAGCAGAGCAATAGAAGGCGGGTTTTGGTGCTCATAAATCCAGATAGTCGAGTCGAGAAGTGGACAGGAACAACGAGCCAGGGTGAAGCGCGTCGAGGCGAGCGCCAGACGCGGCGTATGTAGGCATGCATTCTAGCATGGGCGACTTATCGCTCGGCTAGGCTCAAGCCGTGCTGCGGCGCTACGCGCTATGCAGACAACTAACTTCCTGGGTAATTGTCAACAATCTACTTTTGTATTATTGACCGGTTGCGTTTCCAGGGCTAACTTGGCCCTATTATTAGGTAAGGTGTCAACAATATGCTGGATGCGTTGGAAACGCCCCGCCTTGATCAGGCAGACAGTGGAACCCTCTCGGAGCACGTTTTTCGACGGATTCAGGCAGCCATCGTAAAAGGCGATATCGCGCCCGGTAGCAAGATTTCAGAGCCTGAACTTGCGCGTACCTACGGCATCAGTCGCGGCCCGTTGCGAGAGGCGATACATCGTCTCGAGGGACAGAAACTGCTGGTTCGGGTGCCGCATGTCGGCGCACGCGTCGTTTCGCTCAACCATGCAGAGCTGATCGAGCTCTACGAGATTCGCGAATCGCTCGAAGGCATGGCCTGCCGGCTCGCTGCCGAGCGCATGAGTGAGGCGGAAATCGATGAGCTACGGCGTGTGCTGCATACCCATGAACAAGACGAGGCGTTCCGGGCGGGTGTCGGCTATTACCAGCAGGAAGGCGACTTTGACTTTCATTACCGCATTATCCAGGGCAGTGGCAATCGCACGTTGACTCAGATGCTATGCGGGGAGCTGTATCAACTGGTCCGCATGTACCGCATCCAGTTCTCCGCAACGCCCAATCGCCCGCGTCAGGCATTCGCTGAACATCATCGGATTCTCGACGCCATCGCGGACCGCGACGGCGAGCTGGCCGAGCTGCTGATGCGGCGCCACATCTGCGCGTCCAAGCGCAATATCGAGCGGCATTATCTGGCTGCTCAGCAACAGACATCATAACCAAGAGGTGAGGCATGACACTTCCTACCCCCGGTCAGCGTTTCCGTGACGCGGTGGCCAGCGAGCATCCCCTGCAGGTAGTCGGCGCGATCAACGCCAACCACGCTCTGCTGGCCCAGCGCGCTGGCTTCAAGGCGATCTACCTGTCGGGAGGCGGCGTTGCGGCTGGTTCTCTAGGCTTGCCAGACCTCGGCATTACCGGTCTCGATGACGTGTTGACTGACGTGCGTCGTATTACCGATGTCTGCGATCTGCCGCTGTTGGTGGATGTCGATACCGGCTTCGGCTCCTCGGCGTTCAACGTGGCGCGTACGGTCAAGTCGATGATCAAGTTCGGCGCGGCGGCGATTCATATCGAGGATCAGGTTGGCGCCAAGCGCTGCGGCCATCGCCCGAATAAGGAAATCGTATCGCAGCAGGAAATGGTCGACCGCATCAAGGCGGCTGTTGATGCACGTACCGACGACAGTTTCGTGATCATGGCGCGTACCGATGCGCTGGCGGTGGAAGGGTTGAATGCCGCGCTGGACCGCGCCGCCGCCTGCATCGAAGCGGGCGCCGACATGATCTTCCCCGAGGCCATCACCGAGCTGGCGATGTACAAGACCTTCGCTGATCGGGTGAAGGCGCCGATTCTGGCCAACATCACCGAGTTCGGTGCGACGCCGCTGTATACCACCGAAGAGCTGGCCAGCGTCGACGTCTCCCTGGTGCTCTACCCGCTGTCGGCGTTCCGTGCCATGAACAAGGCCGCTGAAAATGTCTACACCGCGCTGCGCCGTGACGGCACGCAGAAGAACGTGATCGACACCATGCAGACCCGGATGGAGCTTTACGATCGCATCAACTACCACACGTTCGAGCAGCACCTCGACGCACTGTTCGCTCAGAAGAAGAGCTGACGAGAAGTCCCCATTGGGTTCGCCAATGGGACGTTTGCGATCCATTTTTCAACGTGATTTGCAGTATCCAGAACAAATCCAAGAAGGAGATAGCAATGGCTGAAGCAAAAGTTTTGAGTGGCGCGGGCCTGCGTGGTCAGATCGCCGGGCAGACCGCCTTGTGCACTGTCGGAAAGACCGGTGCCGGGCTGACGTACCGTGGCTATGACGTGCGCGAGCTGGCGGCTGAGTGCGATTTCGAAGAAGTGGCCTATCTGCTGTTCTACGGCGAGTTGCCGAACACGCAGCAGCTGGCCGATTACAAGAACCGTCTGAAGACCATGCGTGACCTGCCGCAGGCACTCAAGGAAGTGCTCGAGCGCATCCCTGCAAGCGCCCATCCGATGGATGTGATGCGCACCGGTTCATCGGTGCTCGGTACGCTGGAGCCGGAGCTCAGCTTCGACCAGCAGCGCGACGTGGCCGAGCGCCTGATGGCGGCGTTCCCGGCAATCATGTGCTACTGGTATCGCTTCACCCACGACGGTGCGCGCATCAGCTGTACCAGCGACGAAGAGACCCTCGGTGGTCATTTCCTCGCGCTGCTGCATGACAAGAAGCCGAGCGACCTACACGTGAAGGTGATGAACGTCTCGCTAATCCTCTATGCCGAGCACGAATTCAACGCCTCGACCTTCACCGCTCGTGTCTGCGCCTCGACGCTATCCGATCTCTACTCCTGCGTGACTGGAGCCATCGGCTCACTGCGCGGCCCGTTGCATGGCGGCGCCAACGAAGCGGCGATGGACATGATCGAGCAGTGGAAGAGCGCGGAAGAAGCTCGCGAAGCCATCATCGGCATGCTCGAGCGCAAGGACAAGATCATGGGCTTCGGCCACGCGATCTACAGCGAGTCTGACCCGCGCAACGAGGTGATCAAAGTTTGGGCGAAGAAGCTCGCAGACGAAGTGGGCGATACCGTGCTCTACCCGGTTTCGGTGGCTGTCGACGAAACCATGTGGGAGCAGAAAAAACTCTTCCCGAACGCCGATTTCTACCATGCCTCCGCTTATCACTTCATGGGCATTCCGACCAAGCTGTTTACGCCGATCTTCGTTTGCTCGCGCGTTACCGGCTGGGCGTCCCATGTGTTCGAACAACGCAGTAACAACCGGATCATTCGGCCGAGTGCCGAGTACATCGGTCCGGAGCAGCGCAAGGTTGTCCCGATCGCCCAGCGTTGATCGGAGCGGGGGAGCTCGTCACTGGGCTCCCCGAACCTCGCCCCACAGAACATTACTGGATTGGGTTCTTCAGGCATGAATACACAACACCGCAAACCTTTGCCAGGCACTGGGCTTGACTACTTTGACACCCGCGAGGCGGTCGAAGCCATTCAGCCGGGTGCCTACGACAAGCTGCCCTATACCTCCCGCGTCCTGGCCGAACAGCTGGTGCGTCGCTGTGAGCCCGAAGCGCTGACCGATTCACTGAAGCAGATCATCGAGCGCAAGCGCGACCTCGACTTTCCTTGGTATCCGGCACGCGTCGTCTGCCATGACATCCTTGGCCAGACCGCGCTGGTCGATCTCGCCGGTCTGCGCGATGCGATCGCGGAGCAGGGCGGTGACCCGGCGAAGGTCAACCCGGTTGTTCCGACGCAGTTGATCGTCGACCACTCGCTGGCGGTCGAGTTTGCAGGCTTCGATTCGGGCGCGTTCGAGAAGAACCGCGCCGTCGAGGAACGCCGCAATGAGGACCGCTTCCACTTCATTGAGTGGACCAAGACCGCGTTCAAGAACGTCGACGTGATCCCAGCCGGCAACGGCATCATGCACCAGATCAACCTGGAGAAGATGTCACCGGTGATCCAGGCGCGCGGTGGCGTCGCCTTCCCGGATACCTGTGTCGGTACCGACTCTCACACCCCACACGTTGATGCGCTGGGTGTGATCGCCATCGGCGTCGGCGGCCTGGAAGCAGAGACCGTGATGCTCGGCCTGCCGTCGATGATGCGACTGCCCGATATCGTTGGTGTGCGTCTGACCGGCAAGCGTCAGCCCGGAATCACCGCCACCGATATCGTGCTGGCGCTGACCGAATTTCTGCGCAAGGAACGTGTGGTCGGCGCCTGGGTCGAGTTCTTCGGCGAGGGTGCGGATAGCCTGACCATCGGCGACCGCGCGACCATCTCCAACATGTGCCCGGAGTACGGCGCAACCGCTTCGATGTTCTACATCGACCAGCAGACCATCGATTACCTCAAGCTGACCGGCCGCGAGCCGGAGCAGGTCGCGCTGGTCGAGCAGTACGCCAAGGAAACCGGCCTGTGGGCGACGGCGCTGGAAGGTGCCGAGTACGAGCGCGTGCTCGAGTTCGACCTGTCCAGCGTGGTGCGCAACATGGCTGGTCCGTCCAACCCGCACAGGCGTCTGCCAACATCGGCGCTGCATGAGCGCGGCATTGCCGACGACACCATGCTGGCCTCGGCGCGGGCTGAAGAGGCCGAAGGCCTGTTGCCGGACGGTGCGGTGATCATTGCCGCCATTACCAGCTGCACCAACACCTCCAACCCGCGCAACGTGGTTGCCGCAGGGCTGCTGGCGAAGAAAGCCAATGATCTGGGATTAGTGCGCAAGCCGTGGGTGAAGACTTCGTTCGCGCCAGGTTCGAAGGTTGCCAAACTGTATCTGGAAGAGGCGGGCCTTTTGAGTGAGCTGGAAAAGCTCGGTTTTGGCATTGTCGGCTATGCCTGCACCACCTGTAATGGCATGTCCGGTGCGCTGGATCCAAAAATCCAAAAGGAGATTATCGACCGTGACCTGTATGCCACGGCTGTTCTGTCAGGCAACCGTAATTTTGACGGTCGTATCCACCCATACGCCAAGCAAGCCTTCCTCGCTTCGCCGCCCCTGGTGGTCGCTTATGCCATTGCCGGTACCGTGCGCTTCGATATCGAGCAGGACATATTGGGCACCGACCAGAATGGCAACCCGATCACCCTGAAGGACCTCTGGCCTTCGGACGAGGAGATCGACGCCATCGTCGCGTCGTCGGTCAAGCCCGAGCAGTTCAAGCAGATCTACATCCCGATGTTCGATCTGGGCGCGATCGAAGAAGCCAAGAGCCCGCTCTACGACTGGCGTCCGATGTCCACCTACATCCGTCGTCCCCCGTACTGGGAAGGCGCATTGGCTGGGGAGCGTAGCCTCAAGGGCATGCGGCCGCTGGCGATCCTGCCAGACAACATCACCACCGATCACCTGTCGCCGTCCAACGCTATCCTGCTGAACTCGGCTGCCGGCGAATACCTCGCGAAAATGGGCCTGCCGGAGGAGGACTTCAACTCCTATGCCACTCACCGCGGCGACCATCTGACCGCGCAGCGGGCGACGTTCGCCAACCCGCAACTGGTCAACGAGATGGCCGTGGTTGACGGTAAGGTGCAGAAGGGCTCGCTTGCGCGCGTCGAGCCGGAAGGCGAGGTGATGCGCATGTGGGAAGCGATCGAAACCTACATGACCCGTAAGCAGAACCTGATAATCGTGGCGGGCGCCGACTACGGTCAGGGCTCATCCCGTGACTGGGCTGCCAAGGGCGTGCGCCTGGCCGGGGTTGAGGTGATCGTTGCCGAAGGCTTCGAGCGCATTCACCGCACCAACCTGGTTGGCATGGGCGTATTGCCGGTCGAGTTCAAGCCCGGTACCACTCGCCTGACGCTCGGTCTCGACGGCACTGAGATCTACGCCATTGAAGGTGACTTGTCGCCGCGTGGTGATCTGACGCTGGTCATTCAGCGCAAGTCGGGTGAAGAAACCCGCATTCCGGTCACTTGTCGTCTCGACACAGGGGCCGAAGTGCGCGTCTACCAGGCCGGTGGTGTGCTGCAGCGCTTCGCTCAGGACTTCCTCGCGTCAGCCACTGCATGACTCCGTAGGGTGGGTGATGTTCATCCACCACGCCGGTCCGTTGTTGGATCGGTAGTGCGTTATCCACCCTACGATCCGTTTTCCTTCCAGCCAGGACTCACCCATGGCGCAACAATCGCAGATCAAGATTCCCGCCACCTATATGCGTGGCGGTACCAGCAAGGGCGTGTTTTTCCGACTGCAGGACCTGCCGGAAAGCTGCCAGGTGCCGGGCGCTGCACGCGATAAACTGTTCATGCGTGTGATCGGAAGTCCCGATCCTTACTCGGCTCATATCGACGGTATGGGCGGTGCCACCTCAAGCACTAGCAAGTGCGTAATTCTGTCGAAAAGCACTCGGCCGGATCACGACGTTGAGTACCTGTACGGGCAAGTTTCGATCGACAAGCCCTTTGTCGACTGGAGCGGTAATTGTGGAAACCTCTCCACCGGTGCGGGTGCGTTCGCCCTGCATGCCGGCCTGGTGGATGCCGAACGCATCCCGCAGAACGGTACCTGTGTCGTTCGCATCTGGCAGGCCAATATCGGCAAGACCATCATCGCTCATGTGCCGGTCATCAACGGCCAGGTCCAGGAGATGGGCAATTTCGAGTTGGACGGAGTGACCTTTCCGGCCGCTGAAATCGTGTTGGAGTTTCTCGATCCGTCTGATGAAGGTGAGGCGGGTGGCTCGATGTTTCCCACCGGTAACCTGATTGACGAATTGGATGTGGCGGGTGTCGGCACGCTGAAGGCAACGATGATCAGCGCTGGGATCCCGACCGTGTTCGTTAACGCCGAGGATATCGGCTATCAGGGCACCGAGTTGCGTGACGACATCAATGGCAACCCCACGGCGCTAGCGCAGCTGGAAGCGATCCGAGTGGCTGGAGCGCTGCGCATGGGGCTAATCAAAACGGCAGAGGAGGCTTTGACGCGTCAGCACACGCCAAAGGTTGCCTTCGTCTCGCCACCTAAAAATTATCGAACATCAAGCGGCAAAACCATCAATGCGGGCGAAGTGGACCTTCTCGTACGGGCTCTGTCGATGGGCAAGCTGCATCACGCGATGATGGGCACCTGTGCGGTGGCGATCGGAACGGCCGCTGCGGTTCCGGGCACGCTGGTCAACCTCGCTGCTGGTGGTGGCGAGCCTGAGGCAGTGCGCTTTGGTCATCCATCTGGCACCTTGCGTGTTGGCGCCGAGGCGAAGCAGGTCGACGGCCAATGGACAGTCACCAAGGCGATCATGAGCCGCAGCGCTCGCATACTGATGGAGGGGTGGGTGCGTGTGCCCAGCGATGCCTTCTAAAGGCTCGCACTACCGGACAAGGACGTCATGCGCTGGAGTCGTTTCAGCAGGCGAAAGTGAAAAAAAGTCCGCACAAAGCGGACTTTTTGTTGTCTAGCAGAACGGCACTTATTTGAGCCGGCGTTCGACGCCTTTCTCGACGAGGATCTTGGCGGATATTTCTTCCACCGAAAAATGAGTGGAGTTGATGTAATTGATGTTCTCGCGACGAAACAAGTTTTCCACCTCGCGGACTTCAAACTCGCATTGAGCGTAACTGGCATAGCGGCTGTTGGGTTTGCGCTCGTTGCGAATGGCAGTCAGACGGTCAGGGTCGATGGTCAGGCCGAACAGCTTGTCGCGATGGGTCTTGAGGGCGCTAGGAAGTTGTAGGCGCTCCATGTCGTCTTCGGTCAGCGGATAGTTGGCGGCGCGGATACCGTACTGCATCGCCATGTACAAGCAGGTAGGCGTTTTGCCGCACCTGGAGACGCCGACCAAAATAAGGTCCGCCTTGTCGTAGTAGTGCGTGCGGGCACCGTCATCGTTGTCCAGAGCGAAGTTGACGGCGTCGATTCGCTCCATGTAGTTGGCGTTATGGCTGATCGAGTGGGATTTGCCGACGGAATAGGAGGAACGTGACATCAGTTCATGTTCCAGAGGAGCAAGGAAGGATGAAAAAATGTCGATCATGAAGCCATTGGATTCAGCGAGGATGTCGCGAATCTCTTGGTTTACCAGCGTATCGAATATGATCGGGCGCGCGCCGTCGCTTTCCGCCGCTTTATTGATTTGCTGTACCATTGCCCGCGCTTTTTCTGCCGTATCGATATACGGCCGCGTGAGCTTTGTGAAAGCGATGGTTTCGAACTGTGCCAGTAGACTCTGGCCGAGCGTTTCGGCCGTAATGCCGGTACCGTCGGATATGAAAAATGCAGTTCGTTTCATTGCGCCTGGGACCTTAAGTCAAGAACGGTTCTCAGCTATAGTAGGCCCCTTCGCCGAGCCTCGATTGGCAGGCATTGTTACTTATTTTGCAGGGCCAGGCCACCGTGCCGCGGATGGGCACGAACCGAGTTTCCAACACAACGTGGAGAGATCACCTTGGTAGAGTACGTAGTTTCCCTCGATAAGCTCGGCAATCATGATGTTGAGCGTGTAGGGGGCAAGAACGCCTCCCTCGGCGAGATGATCAGCAACCTGGCAGGTGCGGGTGTTTCGGTACCTGGTGGTTTCGCCACTACCGCCGAGGCCTATCGGGATTTTATGGAGCTCAGCGGTCTCAACGAGCAAATCCATGCGCTTCTCGATGCGTTGGACGTGGACGATGTCAATGCGCTTGCCAAAGCCGGCGCGCAGATTCGCGGCTGGGTCATGGACGCCGAATTCCCGCCCAAACTCGATGCCGACATCCGTACCGCATTCGCTGAAATGTCCGGCGGCAACGAACACATGGCCGTTGCGGTCCGTTCATCGGCCACCGCGGAGGACCTGCCGGACGCCTCGTTCGCTGGTCAGCAAGAAACCTTCCTTAATATCCGTGGCGTCGATAACGTCATTCGGGCTGCGAAAGAAGTCTTCGCGTCCCTCTTCAACGACCGTGCAATTGCATACCGCGTCCATCAGGGCTTCGATCACAAGTTGGTTGCGCTGTCCGCGGGTGTCCAGCGCATGGTGCGTTCCGAGACTGGCACAGCCGGCGTGATGTTTACCCTGGACACCGAGTCTGGATTTCGTGACGTCGTGTTTATCACCGGTGCCTATGGCCTCGGCGAAACCGTTGTCCAGGGTGCGGTCAACCCTGATGAGTTCTACGTGCACAAGCACACTCTCGAAGCCGGTCGCCCAGCGATTCTGCGCCGCAATCTCGGCAGCAAAGCGATCAAGATGGTCTACGGCGAAGAAGCTAGCGCTGGTAAGTCGGTCAAGACTGTCGATGTTGATCAGGCCGAGCGGATGCGCTTCTGCCTGACCGATGAGGAAGTGGCCAATCTTGCGCGTCAGGCGGTGACCATCGAGAAGCACTATGGTCGCCCGATGGACATCGAGTGGGCCAAAGATGGCGATGATAATCAGCTGTACATCGTCCAGGCTCGCCCGGAAACGGTTAAGAGCCGCAGCAGCGCGAACGTCATGGAGCGCTACCTGCTGAAAGAGAAAGGAAAAGTACTGGTCGAAGGTCGTGCTATCGGCCAGCGCATCGGCGCCGGCCCGGTAAAGATCATTCACAACGTGTCCGAGATGGACAAGGTCCAGCCTGGCGACGTACTGGTTTCCGACATGACTGACCCGGATTGGGAGCCGGTGATGAAGCGCGCCAGCGCCATCGTTACCAACCGCGGTGGCCGTACTTGCCATGCGGCTATCATCGCTCGTGAACTGGGTATTCCGGCGGTTGTTGGTTGCGGCAATGCAACCGAGCTGCTGCAGGACGGCCAGCGCGTCACCGTCACCTGCGCTGAGGGTGACACCGGGCTGATTTTCGAAGGCGAGCTGGGCTTCGATATTCGTCAAAACTCGATCGATGCAATGCCTGATCTGCCGTTCAAGATCATGATGAACGTCGGCAACCCGGACCGGGCGTTCGACTTCGCTCAACTGCCGAACGCCGGTGTCGGTCTGGCGCGCCTCGAATTCATCATCAACCGGATGATCGGAGTTCACCCCAAGGCACTGCTCAATTTCGATGGCCTTCCGGCCGACGTGAAGAGCAGTGTCGAGAAGCGTATTGCCGGCTACGGCGACCCGGTCGACTTCTACGTCGAGAAGCTGGTCGAGGGCGTTAGCACGCTGGCTGCGGCGTTCTGGCCGAAAAAAGTCATCGTGCGGTTGTCTGACTTCAAATCCAACGAATATGCCAATCTGATCGGCGGCAAGCTCTACGAGCCTGAAGAAGAGAACCCGATGCTCGGCTTCCGCGGTGCATCGCGTTATATCAGCGAATCCTTCCGCGACTGCTTCGAGCTCGAATGCCGTGCCATGCGCAAGGTTCGCGACGTGATGGGGCTAACGAATGTGGAGCTGATGGTGCCTTTCGTGCGCACCTTGGGCGAAGCCTCGCAGGTCATCGACATTCTCGGTCAGTTCGGTCTCAAGCGTGGCGAGAACGGCCTGCGCATCATCATGATGTGCGAGCTGCCTTCCAACGCATTGCTGGCTGATGAGTTTCTCGAGTACTTCGATGGTTTCTCCATTGGCTCGAATGACATGACCCAGCTCACGCTTGGTCTGGACCGTGACTCCGGCATCATCGCTCATCTGTTCGATGAGCGAAATCCAGCAGTCAAGAAGCTGCTGGCGAACGCGATCGAAGCCTGTAACAAAGCAGGCAAGTACATCGGCATCTGCGGTCAGGGGCCTTCCGATCACCCCGATCTGGCCAAATGGCTGATGGAGCAGGGCATCGAGAGCGTATCGCTGAATCCGGACTCGGTGCTCGATACCTGGTTCTTCCTGGCCGACGCTGAAATCAAATAAACGTCTGGCGGAAAAAGGGCGGTTTCCGCCCTTTTTCGCAATGATCGAAAGCGGCTCTATCAATCTCAGCGTGAATTCTCTGCCGCATCACTTGGCGCTTTAGCACGTGCTGCCATAGCGATTGTGGTGGAATCCAACACGGGGATGGGTGAGCGAACCGCTTATTTTGATGATGTCGACGACAAGGTCTGACGCGTTTCAAGTACTAGGAGGCTAACCATGCAATACATCACCCCTGATCTCTGCGATGCCTACCCCGAGTTGGTGCAGGTCGTGGAGCCGATGTTCAGTAATTTTGGTGGTCGCGACTCCTTTGGTGGTCAGATCGTCACGATCAAATGCTTCGAAGACAATTCGCTGGTCAAGGAGCAGGTGGACGTAGATGGAGCCGGCAAGGTGCTGGTGGTTGACGGCGGTGGTTCGCTGCGCCGTGCATTGCTCGGCGACATGCTTGCAGAGAAGGCTGCGCGCAACGGCTGGGAGGGTCTGGTCATTTATGGTTGCATCCGTGATGTCGACGTGATCGCGCAGACGGAGCTCGGCGTTCAGGCGTTGGCTACCCATCCCTTGAAAACTGACAAGCGCGGCATTGGCGACCTCAATGTTCCGGTGACCTTTTGTGGGGTTACTTTCCGCCCTGGTGAATATATTTATGCCGACAACAACGGCATTATCGTATCGCCCGAAGAGTTAAAGATGCCTGGTTGAACCACGGCGTTCGGCTGATCAAGCCCGGCTATGCCGGGCTTTTTTGCGATTTGTAGGAGGCAGGATCGGTGCCTGACGAAATAGCGCGTACAGGGCTTCTGCATGCCCTTGTGTTAAACGGGCACGGCGGTGCGCGCAGGATTACTTATGCGGATATCCCCTCGCTGGAGCTGGCCGAACAGGAGAGCTTGTGGCTCCATTGGGATCGAAGCCAGGCACAGGCTCAGGCCTGGCTGCGCGACCGGAGTGGCTTGAGTGCATTCGTATGCGACGTATTACTGGAAGAAAATACCCGTCCGCGTCTGCTTTCGCTGCCTGGTGACGAGTTGCTGCTGTTCCTGCGAGGCGTAAACCTCAACCCCGACGCCGAACCCGAAGACATGGTGTCGCTACGCGTGTTTGCGGATGCGCGCAGGGTGATATCGTTGCGCCTGCGACCGCTGCGCTCGACCGAGGTGGTGCTTCAGCAGTTGGAAGCTGGCATCGGTCCGAAAACCGCATCCGAAGTGTTACTTGGACTGGCTGACGCGCTGACTGAGCGGGTTGATCAGCTCGTTGCCGTGCTGGCAGAAGAGCTGGACGAGGAAGAGGACCGTGTCGAGACGGACGAACGGTACACGCCACCTCAGGACAAGATGTTGTCTTTGCGGCGCCAGGCAGCTGGTCTACGGCGGTTCCTGTTGCCGCAGCGCGAAATCTATTCGCAGCTGACGCGCAATCGCCTGCCGTGGTTCGTCGATGACGACACGGACTACTGGAATGAGCTGAGCAACCGGTTGATTCGATATCTGGAAGAGCTGGAGCTGGTTCGTGAGCGAGTCAATCTGGTGCTCGAAGCAGAAGAAAGGCGAATGCGCGAGCGGATGAACAGGACCATGTACCTGCTCGGCATCATTACCGGCTTTTTCCTGCCGATGAGTTTTCTTACCGGGTTGCTCGGAATCAATGTGGGGGGCATCCCTGGCTCCGAAAACCCTTATGGGTTCGCAATAGCCTGTGCGCTCATTGGTGCGGTTGCGTTTTTTCAGTGGTGGATATTCCGCCGGCTGAAATGGGTTTGATGTGACTACTCATAGGGCTGTGCCGTCAGAGTCACACTGTTGCCGAGGTAAAGATGCACGATCCCTTTGAAGAATCCCTGCGGGACATGCTTAACACGCAGCCGGAGCGTCATGACGACGGCCGCCTGGATCGTGTGCTGAAAACGGCCAATCGACAGGTTGGCGCTGGCGATCTGTTTGGCCTGATGGGGCATTGGCTGCAGGCCATGCTGATTGCATTTAGCAGCGGTGCGCCGCATACCTCGGCTGTTACCCGCCGTCATTCCGAATCCCGTACTTCTTTCAATAAGGCCGACTGATCATGGAACTCGATCCCTGGAGCCAGAGCTTGTTGGGTGCTATGAGCGCTCTTTGGCAACCTATTGCCGCATTCATTCCGCGCTTGTTCGGTGCGCTATTGCTTGTAGCCATCGGTTTCGTCGTTGCCAAGCTGTTGGATACGCTGCTGTCAAAAGTCCTGGCAAAAATAGGCTTGGACCGTTTGGTTGCCGGTACCGGGGCTACAAAGTTGCTGGGGCGTGCCGGTATTCGCATGCCGATCTCGGCGTTGATAGGCAAGATTGTCTATTGGTTCGTGTTGCTGATCTTCCTGGTGTCGGCTGCAGAGTCTCTGGGGCTCGCTCGCGTTTCGGCGACGCTCGATATGCTTGCGCTATACGTGCCCAAGGTTTTTGGAGCCGGGCTGATTCTGCTGGTTGGCATACTGCTAGCGCAGCTGGTCAATGGTCTGGTGCGAGGAGCCGCCGAGAGCGTTGGCCTTGAATATTCGGCAGGGCTCGGACGGATTGCGCAGGGTTTGGTAATCATCATCATCATCTCGGTTGCAATCGGGCAGCTTGAGGTAAAAACCGAACTGCTCAACTACGTGATTGCGATCGCGCTGATTTCCGTCGGGCTGGCGGTTGCGCTGGCTTTCGGTCTTGGCAGTCGTGAATTGGTGAGTCAGATTCTTGCCGGAATTTACGTTCGTGAGCTTTACGAGGTTGGCCAGAGGGTACGCATCGAAGGGCTGGAGGGCTCGATCGAAGAGATCGGGACAGCGAAAACCTTGTTGCTTACTGATGACGGTGAGCTGGTCTCGATTGCAAATAGAGTGCTGCTGGAACAGCGTGTGGGCAGCCGTTAAGCCCGGTAATCTGTTAAAGTGCGCCGCCCCTTTTCGCGGGCGACCGTGAATGGCGGCCACGACTTGTGCCGGTTCGAAGCGTCTTGACTAAAACCCATCCGCCCACCATGAGCTATGACCCCCGCCAGCTTTCGGACGAAGAGCTGGTGCAGCGCGCGCATGCCGAGCTATTCCATATAACCCGCGCCTATGAAGAGCTGATGCGACGATATCAGCGCACGCTATTTAACGTATGCGCGCGTTATTTGGGGAACGACCGAGACGCAGATGACGTTTGTCAAGAAGTCATGCTGAAGGTGTTGTATGGCTTGAAGAACTTTGAAGGTAAGTCGAAGTTCAAGACATGGCTATACAGCATCACGTACAACGAATGTATTACGCAGTATCGCAAAGAGCGCCGTAAGCGCCGGTTACTTGATGCGTTGAGCCTCGATCCAGTCGAGGAGGCGGTTGAAGAGAAGGCACCTAGCACCGAGGAAAAGGCGGGGCTAGACAAGTGGCTGGTTCATGTGAATCAGATTGATCGGGAAATACTTGTACTGCGTTTTGTCGCGGAACTGGAATTTCAGGAAATTGCCGACATCATGCATATGGGCCTAAGCGCAACGAAGATGCGATACAAGCGCGCATTGGACAAACTTCGCGAAAAATTTTCGGGAATTGCTGAAACTTAATGGCAACAAACTGTCTTAGTGATAGCGAACAGCTTGGGCTTAGCGACAGCCGGTTTCCTTAGATTGTTCTGATACTCACCACCAGATGGGGATTTACGGATGAAACTTAAAAACACCTTGGGCGTTGTAATTGGCTCTATGGTTGCTGCTACTTCTCTTAGCGCGCTCGCCCAGGGCCAAGGCGCTGTAGAGGTGGAAGCATTCGGCAAGCACTACTTCTCCGACAGCTCTCGCGGCTTCGAAGACGAAGGCGAGCTCTATGGCGCTGGCGCCAGCTATTTTCTCACCGATGATGTCTCCCTGGGTATTTCCTATGGTGAATATCATGACGTCACTTCAGACGACCCGGTAGCGGGCGGCGGCCACAAGAACATCAAGGGAAGCTTGACTTCTCTTGAGGCGGCCTATCATTTCGGTCAGGCAGGCGCAGGCCTGCGTCCTTACGTTTCTGCCGGCATGGCTCACCAGAGCATTGGCCAGGCAGCACGTAGCGGTCGTGACCACAGCACCTTTGCGAACATTGGCGCAGGTGTGAAGTACTACTTCACCGAGAACTTCTTTGCCAAGGCCAGCGTTGACGGCATGCATAACATCGATGCTGGCGATAGCGAGTGGATGGCTGGCGTTGGTGTAGGCCTGAACTTCGGCGGCGGCGCACAGCAGCAAGTCGCACAGGTTGAGCCAACTCCCGAGCCAGCGCCGGCTCCGATCGTTGATAACGAACCAGAGCCGGAACCGGAGCTGGTTCGTGTCGAGCTCGACGTCAAGTTCGACTTTGACAAGGCCCGCGTTCGCGAAGAAAGCTACAGCGACATCAAGAACCTGGCTGATTTCATGCAGCAGTACCCTCAGACCAGCACCACTGTTGAAGGACACACCGACTCGGTGGGTACTGATCAGTACAACCAGCGGTTGTCTGAACGTCGTGCCCAGGCTGTTCGCGAAGTGCTGGTCAACCAGTACGGCGTTGAAAGCCAGCGTGTCGATTCGGTCGGTTACGGTGAAGCCCGCCCGGTTGCGGACAACACCACTGAAGAAGGTCGTCAAATCAACCGCCGCGTAGAAGCTGAAGTCGAAGCACAGGTTCGTTAATTCGAAACTTGCTTCGCTAGCTCAGAAGGTGCCTGGTAAGTCTTAGGCACCTTCTCGGCTTCTTGAAAAATCCGGTACCAGATTCTGGTGCCGGATTTTTTTTGCTTTGCTGTTAGTCATTCAAGTACATGTGCCTGACTGTGTGGCGAGCGCTGGATGCACTGCTGCAGCCCAACGGCTGCGAGCGGTGCGTCGGCGTAGTACTTAGTGCAAAGCCTAGGTGCATGCCGAGCATGCCGTCGGTAATTATCGGTACCTGCCGCCTTAGACTTGCACGAGCGCGCGCACGAAGCCCGTCTCGCTACAACTAGAGCTCTGAAGAGAGTGCGCGCCGAAACATGTCATTGCGCCTGCTATGCAGCTTTCGCACTAGCGCCACGTATCTATCGCGCCAAAGCCCAAGCGAAGTAACAGACCTCACGCAACCATAAACCCAGCAGGCCATGAGTGGCTCGGGTGGCTGGTGCTGATAAGCCTGCGCATAAACTTGCCCAAAGACCTGCAGTTGCTCCTTTGCGAATCTGAACTAGCGGTGTTTCAGGCCGCGGCTGCTGGCCACTGGCAGATATTGCAGAAGAAAGTGGGGGAGGTGTGTGCGGTGGTCGCGAGAGAGCTGTTCATGCGTTGATTGCACTTCATGCGCAAACAAAAAAGCTGCCCTTTCGGGGCAGCTTTTATGCAGATGCCTGGCATCTGTCACACCACTGGCACAGGCGATGCCTGCGCCAGATCCAGCTCTTAGTGGAACTGGTTCATGGTGTTGTCTTTACCGCTCGCCTTCAGAGCCGCTTCGCCAGCGAAGTACTCTTTATGGTTGTCGCCGATGTCGGAGCCAGCCATGTTCTGGTGCTTGACGCAGGCGATGCCCTGACGCAGCTCTTCACGCTGCACGCCTTTGACGTAGGCCAGCATGCCCTGATCTGCGAAGTACCCTTTGGCCAGGTTGTCGGTGGACAGCGCAGCAGTGTGATAGGTCGGCAGAGTGATCAGGTGGTGGAAGATGCCTGCGTGAGCGGAGCCGTCCTTCTGGAAGGTACGGATCTTCTCGTCGGCAACCTGGGCCAGTTCTGTTTCGTCGTACTCGACGCTCATCAGCTTGGCGCGGTCGTAGGCGGAAACGTCCTTGCCTTCGGCAACGAATGCGTCGAACACCTGCTGACGGAAGTTGAGGGTCCAGTTGAACGATGGGCTGTTGTTGTAGACCAGCTTGGCGTTCGGGATGACCTTGCGGATTTCGTCAACCATGGCAGCGATCTGGCCAACGTGCGGCTTCTCGGTTTCGATCCACAGCAGGTCGGCACCGTTCTGCAGCGAGGTGATGCAGTCCAGTACGCAGCGGGCTTCGCCAGTGCCCTTGCGGAACTGGAAGAGGTTGGATGGCAGGCGCTTGGGACGCAGCAGCTTGCCTTCACGCTTGATCACGACGTCGCCGTTGCCCAGTTCGGCTTCGGTGATTTCTTCGCAATCCAAGAAGGAGTTGTACTGGTCGCCCAGGTCGCCTGGCTCTTTGGTCACGGCGATCTGCTTGGTCAGGCCGGCACCCAGGGAGTCGGTACGCGCAACGATCACGCCGTTGTCGATGCCCAGTTCCAGGAATGCGTAGCGGACGGCAGCGATCTTGGCGAGGAAGTCGGCGTGCGGAACGGTGACTTTACCGTCCTGGTGGCCACACTGCTTCTCGTCAGACACCTGGTTTTCGATTTGGATGCAGCAAGCGCCGGCTTCGATCATGCGCTTGGCCAGCAGGTAGGTGGCTTCCGGGTTACCGAAGCCCGCGTCGATATCGGCGATGATCGGTACGATGTGGGTTTCGTAGTTGTCGATCTGGTTCTGGATCTCGGCAGCCTTGGCGGTGTCGCCGGCTTCGCGAGCGGCGTCCAGGCTGGTGAACAGCAGGTCCAGCTCGCGGCTGTCAGCCTGGCGCAGGAAGGTGTACAGCTCCTCGATCAGGTTGGAAACAGCAGTCTTCTCGTGCATCGACTGGTCCGGCAGCGGGCCGAACTCGGAGCGCAGAGCAGCAACCATCCAGCCGGACAGGTAGAGGTAGCGCTTGTTGGTGGTCTTCAGGTGCTTCTTGATGGAGATCAGCTTCTGCTGACCGATGAAGCCGTGCCAGCAACCCAGCGACTGGGTGTAAACGGACGTATCGGCGTCGTACTCGGCCATGTCCTTGCGCATGATGTCGGCGGTGTACTGAGCGATTTCCAGACCGGTCTTGAAGCGGTTCTGAGCACGCATGCGAGCCACGGACTCAGGGTTGATAGCGCTCCAGCTGCTTCCAGCTACTTCTTTCAGAGCGGCAACGGCTTTGATGTCGTTTTGATAAGCGGACATGGTCAATCCTTCAAAGAAATTCGTGTTTGGTTGAGCACCGACTTTTCCCACTGAAACCTGCGTGTTTGCGCTGATGATGCGGATAGCACGCGGCAGAGCGTCGAAATATCGACCGAGACGAGGATTGAACCAAGGAGAGGAGGGTATGCAGTTACGACCGCAAGAGAACTTGGCTAGCTGTGGAATGATCGTGGCACTCCAACACACAGCGACCCGGGGCCGTTGGGTGGACCAGCAAACTGACGTCTCGAGCTGATGCGTTAATCGCTTCCCCGTCCCTCAGGACGACTCGTTCCAGTCGCAACCTCGTCAGTCCGCCTTGTGGGCAGTACAGTCACGGAACGCCTCTGCTGGTTGGCTGAGTGCGATCCGGAGGCCTCTGTTCAGAGCCTCTGGTTAGCGGGAGCGGGGCCATAATGCGCCGGCAAAGTAGGTTCGTCAAATGTTTTGTAGTGGATTTTTATAGGCACTACATTTTTAACGGAACGTCGTTTGTCCGCTGAACCTTCTCAATTCAGCGTGTCTACTTTCAGTCGTAGAGAGAGGTCTTGGCGACCTTCCGTGGAGTATCTGCGCAGCATTCCGTTCTCGGTGGAGCTTGCGGATTCGTCGACACCGCCGAGCTCGATCCATTCGCCAAGTCGTCCGCTGACTCGCGTATCGGTTTGCTGGATATTGATTGCACCTGGTTGGGATGCGCTCATGCGGTCGTTATGGCTGCTGATCGTAACCTGCACTCGATCGCCCTGGATGGTAGCGGTGGCATAGAAACCGCGCGTGACATCGCGATACTGAGTTTGTTGATAGAGCTGCCCGTAGCCGTCGCTCCCCATGGTGGTGATGGGGACGCTTTGGCCTATCTGAATCAGCGCAGGATAGCCCTCGGTGGCCTGGACCTGTTGCACTCCGCCGCCTTGGCTATTGGTGCTGTGGCGAATGATCCGCACTTGATCTCGACTTCGATTCTCCCCCCGGCCGCTCTGGATCTCGACGTCGCCAATGCGCGTTCCACTGTCGATCCGATAGCCGCTTTCGCTGCCAGTGGCTGTGTTTTGCGTATCGACACTAATCAGCAGTCTACGGGGTTCGGTATCAAGCTTGGACAGGACGTCTCGAAGCTCGCTGATCACGGCAGGCGGTGCGTTGACTATCAACTGGTTGCCGTACGCATTCACCTTGCCTTGATCAGCTACCACCGATTGGGCAATCGGTAGCACGTCTTCAGCCATTCGGAAATCCAGCGCGATCACCTCTGTCGCGGCGTGTAGCGTCGAGCTGACGATTAACAGGCAAGCAGCGAGCAGATGACGGCTCATAGCAAAAAGCTCCGCATATTGGGATCAAGAAGGCTACGGTCCCAGGCGACATCGAATAGCCGTTGTTGTTGGCGTGCGCGACCAGGGTCTCGGTACTGCGCATGGCCCGAGAACTGATCTGCGTTCGGGCGAATCACAATGCCGCACTCGTCGGCTATAAGGCATGCGGGTGGGTGTACTAGATAATCGGGATGAGCACTGCGAATATGGAAATTGCTGGTCAATCTGCGGCTTAGGGTAACCAGGCAGTGCCCTTCAGTGGCTGCGCGAGAAGTGTCGCTCACCAAGATACGCAGGTGGTTGCGTGGGTGAGCCCGCAAGAACTGCGAGCAGGCCGTTTGGATGCTGCTGTGGTTGTATAGCCAGGGTTCCAGGTCCGGCGTATAGATACTCAGGCTGCGCCTGGCTTGCCGGATCAGTGAAAGCGCATGCTCACGAGCTTCGTCCATGCCATTGAAAGGCTGAGCGGTAGTGGTCACACCTAGCGTAAACGGTGCTGCGCTCCATTCTTGAGGCTGGACAGGCCTTGCAGCTGGGTTATCAATCTGGAAACGACCCGGTGACAGGAACTCGATCATCGGCGAGACGTCTTCGCTGACAGAGTGATCCGGGTCGTCATGTGCCATATGGCTAGTGGCTCTTGCGTAGCATATCGACGTGGGGAAGGCCGGCTTCGAGGAACTCCTCACTGACTACTTCGAAGCCAAGACGCTCATAAAATGATGTGGCATGCACCTGAGCGGTGAGTCGCTGTTCATTGAGACCGCGCCGCTCAGCCTCGTCAATGGCCGCTTTCATCAGTGCGCCGCCGACATTCATCCCGCGCCAGTCGCGCAATACCGAAACGCGGCCAATGTGCCCGTCGTTAAGCAGTCGCGCGGTGCCGATCGGGTAGCCACTTTCCAGGGCGAGAAAATGCACGGCCTCGGTATCATCCGAGTCCCATTCCAACTCCGGCGGCACCGATTGTTCAGCGATGAACACGGTCTCCCGAATTCGGCGTAGCTCGGCGTTATCCTGCTGCCAGTCGGCGATGCGAACTTCTATGTTACTCATCAGCAAACTCCAGACTTCCCTGTTTGACCAATTGCAGAACGAGATTACGCCCATCCTCATCGCCCAGCCAGCCAGCAAGGTTTTCTGCATGGAGGGCGTCGGCAGAGCAGATCAATTTCAACAGTTCTTTCAGATGCGCTGGAAGCAGTCGGCTCTGGCCACTGGCAAATAGCAACAGGCCGATGTCCACTTCGCTCCAGGCCATGCGCGCGCTTAGGTTCCGTACAAGTATTGCGCCATCCTCCAACGCCGCCAGCATGGCCTTCTCGTCGATCTCTGGACCCTGCACTCGCTCCGGATAGCGCGGCTCGGTCATGAATTGTCCAAACCAGGTGAGCAACAGGCGCTCGTCGCCCATATGCTCGGCGAGCATCGCCCGCAGGCGATCTAGCGCATCGCTTTGAATCTGGTGTGGGTCATCGATCGGCAGCAGATCCGCGTCGCTGTAACGCTCTTCATCAGGCAAAAATTGCGCGAGGAAGTCGGTAAAGTGGGTTAGGACCTCTGCTGCGCTGGGTGCCCTGAAGCCCAGCGAGTAGGTCATGCAGGCGTCTTCGGCGGTGCCGAAATGAGCAAGTCTCGGCGGCAGATAGAGCATGTCGCCTGGCTCAAGTACCCATTCGTCAGTGCCCTGAAAGTCCGCAAGTATGCGCAGATCAGCATGCGTGAGCATTGCGCTCTCGCTGTCGCACATCTGTCCTACGCGCCAGCGTCGCTGCCCATGTGCCTGCAACAGGAAAACGTCGTAATTATCGAAATGCGGGCCCACTCCGCCGCCCGGCGCCGCGAAGCTGACCATGATGTCGTCAATTCGCCAGTTCGGCAAAAAACGGAAGTGCTCGATTAGCTCGGCGACTTCCGGCACCAGTTGATCGACCGCCTGTACGAGCAGCGTCCAGTCTCGTTCTGGCAGGCTTTGATAGGTGTCTTCACTGAACGGACCACGGCGCAGCTCCCAAGGTATGTCGCCATGCTCGATGACCAGGCGCGACTCGACTTCTTCTTCCAGTGATAAGCCGGCCAATTCATCTGGGGAAACCGGGCTTTCGAACCCGGGAATGGCCTGGCGGACCAGTAGAGGTTTTTTCTGCCAGTAGTCACGAAGAAATTCGCGCGCGCTGATCCCGCCGAGGATTTGTAAAGGAGTGTCGGAAGTCATGCCAGATACCTTGCTCTGTTCAAGAGCTGAAATAAAAACGCCCGGCACAGCCGGGCGTGCAAATAATGGGTTCGCTCAGATCCGCTTGGCTTGCTCGATCGCGTTGCCGATGTAGGCGGCGGGAGTCAGTTTGCGCAGCTCCTGCTTGGCTTCGGCTGGCATATCCAGGCCGTCGATGAAAGTCTGCAGCGCCTCGGGGCTGATGCCTTTGCCTCGGGTCAACTCCTTGAGTTTCTCGTAGGGGTTCTCAATGGCATAGCGACGCATCACGGTCTGGATCGGCTCGGCCAGCACTTCCCAGCACGCATCAAGGTCCTGCGCGATGCGCGCTTCGTTGAGCTCGAGTTTGCCGATGCCTTTGAGGCTGGCTTCGTACGCAATGATGCTATGAGCAAAGCCGACACCCAGATTGCGTAGCACAGTTGAGTCGGTCAGGTCCCGCTGCCAGCGGGAAATGGGCAACTTGCTCGCCAGGTGGCTCAGCAGCGCATTGGCGATGCCGAGATTGCCTTCCGAATTTTCGAAATCGATCGGGTTGACCTTGTGCGGCATGGTCGAGGAGCCAATTTCGCCTGCAACGGTGCGCTGCTTGAAATAACCCAGCGAAATGTAGCCCCAGATATCGCGATCGAAATCGATAAGAATGGTATTGAATCGAGCGACCGCATCGAACAGCTCTGCGATGTAATCGTGAGGCTCGATCTGCGTGGTGTAGGGGTTCCAGGAGAGCCCCAGGTCGCCTTCGATGAATTCGCGCGCGTTGGCTTCCCAGTCGACATTCGGATAGGCGGACAGGTGGGCGTTGTAGTTGCCGACCGCGCCGTTGATCTTGCCCAGCAGGGGTACAGCGGCGACCTGTGCAATCTGGCGCTCGAGGCGGTAGACCACGTTGGCCAGTTCTTTGCCAAGGGTAGTGGGCGAGGCGGGTTGGCCGTGCGTGCGGGAGAGCATCGGTACGTCGGCGTAGGCGACGGCCAGTGCGCGGATTGCGTCCGCCAGCTGACGCATCAGGGGCAATAACACCTCGTCCCGGCCTTCGCGCAGCATCAGTGCGTGAGACAGGTTATTGATGTCCTCGCTGGTGCAGGCGAAATGAATGAACTCGTTGACCTTCGCCAGCTCCGGCAACTGCTTGGCCTGCTCCTTGAGGAGGTATTCCACCGCTTTCACGTCATGGTTGGTGGTGCGCTCGAATTCCTTAACGCGTTCGGCATGCTCGAGTTGGAAATTCTCGGCGAGCTGATCGAGAAGCGCATTGGCTTCGTCCGAGAAAGGCGCCACCTCAGGAATACCAGCATGTGCAGCCAGGCGCTGCAACCAGCGGACTTCAACCTGAACGCGGCAGCGAATCAGACCGAATTCGCTGAAAATAGGGCGCAGAGCACTGGTTTTGCCGCCGTAACGGCCATCGACAGGGGAAACCGCGGTGAGCGAGGAAAGCTGCATAAAGGGCATTCTCGGACAGTCGAGCAACGAAAAGAGGGCGCAGATTATACATGAAAGCGACAGGTAGGCTGTCGCGGTGGCAATATTGCTTGTCGAGCCATTTGCTGGAGCTTATTCCGAGCGGAGCATCGGATAAAGCTCATCCAGCAGCTTGCGCCGGCTGAATACCATCTGCCACCGATGTCCGCCGAGCTGGCGCCAGAGCCGCGCTGAACGTATTCCCGCTAGCAGAAGCGCGCGGATCTTCGCAGCGTTGTCGCTCTGCTGGAGGTGGCGCATATCGCCCTGTACCTGAATGCGTTGGCGAAAGGTACTAAGCGTGTCTTGATACAGCCCGCCAAAAGAGGCGATCACGTTTTCGTGGGTTAGACCAAAATGATCGGCCTGCTGCTGTATCTGGTCCAGGCGACTGCCTATCACCTGTAACAGGTCGCCGCGTTTATCCAGTTGCCGTTCCAGGCCGATCATTGCCAGCGCATAGCGCAGCGGCTCGCGTTGCAGGCTGCTGGTATCTCGCTCCAGTGCGCCGACCAGTGCTCGATAACCCTCGCGAAGATTCAGGTCGTCCCCGCCATAGATTTCCAGAGCCGGCTTGTCTTCTCGCACCAATAGACTGCCCAGCAGGTTTGCCGTGGCAGCGTTTGGCACCTGTCCGGTTCGGGCTATTCGATCAACCAGTGCTGCGGCTTCAAACACAGCGCCGAGCGCAACCAGTTGTTCCTGTCGTGGCGTCATGGGCGAGCTCCGGCGAACCAGGGCTCCGCAGTCTCGATTACGCCACCGCCGAGGCAGGTTTCGCCGTCGTAGAACACCACGGACTGGCCCGGCGTTACGGCGCGTTGCGGCTCGTTGAATACCGCTCGATAGCCGTTGTCGGTCCGTTCCAGCGTGCATGTCTGATCGCTCTGGCGATAGCGCACCTTGGCCGTGAGCTGCAATGGCGCGGGTAACTCGATTGGATTGACCCAATAGATTTCCGAGACCAGCAAAGCCCTGGAAAACAGCCATGGATGATCATTGCCCTGGCCGACTACCAACACATTACGCTCGAGATCCTTGCTCAAAACGTACCACGGCTCGTCGCTTGCATCCTTAAGGCCGCCAATACCCAAACCCTGTCGCTGACCGATGGTGTGGTACATAAGGCCGTGATGGCGGCCGATGGTTTCGCCATCGATCGTCTCGATGTCGCCCGGCTGGGCAGGTAGATATTGCTTGAGGAAATCGCTGAAGCGACGTTCCCCGATGAAACAAATTCCTGTTGAGTCCTTCTTCTTCGCCGTCGCCAAACCGTGCTTTTCCGCAACTGCGCGGACCGCCGGCTTTTCCAGCTCCCCTACCGGGAACAGCGTTTTGCTTAGCTGCTCGCCGCCGACAGCGTGGAGGAAATAGCTTTGGTCCTTATTCGAGTCCAGGCCCTTGAGCAGCTCGCTGCGTCCGTCAATGTCGCGGCGCCTGACGTAATGTCCGGTGGCAATCAGGTCGGCACCGAGCGCCAGAGCATAATCAAGGAACGCCTTGAACTTGATCTCACGGTTGCAAAGGATGTCCGGGTTGGGCGTCCTTCCGGCTTTGTACTCAGCCAGAAAATGCTCGAATACGTTATCCCAGTACTCAGCGGCAAAATTTGCCGTGTGCAGTTTAATGCCGATCCGGTCGCAGACGGCCTGAGCGTCTGCCAGATCTTCCCGAGCCGTGCAGTACTCGGTGCCATCATCTTCTTCCCAGTTCTTCATGAACAGGCCTTCGACCTGGTAACCCTGCTCAAGCAGAAGCAGGGCGGAAACCGAAGAGTCGACGCCGCCGGACATGCCGACGATGACGCGCAGGTTTTGGGGAGCGATAAATGGTGAATCAGGCATAAAGACTCAGGGTTAACTGCAAAGCGTGCAATTCTAACAGGCCGGCCAAGCAAGCGGTTAGAGGTCGATCAGTCGCGTATGACAGCGAGATCATGGATCGGGCCGGCCAGGTAGTCATCAACGCAGCGCAGAATCAGCTCGCTGCGCCAACGTTCCGGTTGATTGGCGAGTTCGGCTCGAGTCATCCAGAGGGCGGCGACAATGCCACTATCGAGCTCGCGGTGTGACTCATGGCGAACCGGTGAGGCCGCGAAGCAGACGCGCTGGTAGGTCACGCCATTACTCGGTGCAGTGTATAGATAGACACCTACCACGCCTTGGAGCGCAACCTCCCAGCCGGTTTCCTCAAGGGTTTCGCGTACCGCCGCTTGGCGCAATGTTTCGTCGGGTTCAAGGTGTCCGGCCGGTTGATTGAGTACCAATCGACCGCCTTTGGATTCTTCGACCATCAGGAAGCGGCCATCGGTTTCGACAATCGTCGCCACCGTGATGTGTGGATGCCAGGTCATGTTTAACCTCGGGTTAGTTTGGATGCGAAGAGGGCGCGTTTACATGCGCTGTAAAAAAGAAACCCCGGCGTAGCGCCGGGGTTCACTTTATTCGCCAGTACCGCCAGCTCCGATCAGGCCAGAGCGGCGAGCGCAGCGTTGAACGTTGCGCTAGGGCGCATTGCCTTGCTGGTCAGCTCGGGGTTGGAGCGGTAGTAGCCACCAATCTCGACTGGCTTGCCCTGAACCTCGGCCAGCTCAGCCAGAATGGCTTGCTCGTTGTCCTGTAGCTGCTTCGCCAGAGGCGCGAAGTGAGCTTGCAGAACAGGATCTTCGGTTTGCGCTGCGAGCTCCTGCGCCCAGTACAACGCCAGATAGAAGTGGCTGCCGCGGTTGTCCAGCTCACCAGTACGGCGGGACGGAGACTTGTTATTGTCGAGCAGCTTGCCGGTGGCGGCATCCAGCGTTTTGCCAAGCAGCTTGGCCTTGACGTTCTCGGTTTTGATTCCGGTCTCTTCCAGCGATACCGCCAGCGCCAGGAACTCACCGAGCGAGTCCCAGCGCAGATGGTTTTCCTCGATCAGCTGCTGGACATGCTTGGGCGCAGAGCCACCGGCACCTGTTTCATACATGCCGCCGCCAGCCATAAGCGGGACGACGGAGAGCATCTTCGCGGATGTGCCGAGTTCCATGATCGGGAACAGGTCGGTCAGGTAGTCGCGCAGAACGTTGCCGGTCACGGAGATGGTGTCCTGACCACGAATCAAGCGCTCCATGCTGACACGGATCGCTTCGTTGTAGCCCATCATGCGAATATCCAGACCAGTCAGGTCGTGCTCCTGCAGGTAGGCTTCGACCTTCTTCTGAAGCTCACGATCGTGGGCGCGCTCCGGGTCAAGCCAGAAGATCGCCGGCGTGTCCGATTGGCGGGCGCGTGTAACGGCCAGCTTGACCCAGTCGCGGATCGGCGCGTCCTTGGTCTGGCAGGCGCGCCAGATGTCGCCTTTCTCCACCGGGTGTTGCATCAGAACGGTGCCGTCGGCCGATACGACGCGCATGATGCCGTCAGCTTGCATCTCGAAGGTCTTGTCGTGGGAGCCGTACTCTTCAGCTTTCTGTGCCATCAGCCCTACGTTCGGCACGCTGCCCATGGTTACCGGATCAAAGGCGCCATTGGTTTTGCAGAAATTGATCATCTCCTGGTAAATGCGAGCGTAGGTGCTCTCCGGCATCACCGCCTTGGTGTCCTTCTGCTTTCCATCCTTGCCCCACATCTGACCTGAGTTACGGATCATGGCGGGCATGGATGCGTCGACGATCACATCGCTTGGGATGTGCAGGTTGGTAATGCCCTTAACGGAGTCAACCATCGCCATTTCGGGGCGTTCGGCATAGCAGGCGTGGATGTCGTGCAGAATCTCTTCCTGCTGCGAATCCGGCAGCGATTTGATCTTGTCGTAAACGCTGCTGATCCCGTTGTTTGGGTTAACACCCAGTTCCTTGAACAGCTCGCCGTACTTGTCGAAGACGTCCTTGTAGTAAACGCTGACCGCATGGCCGAATACGATCGGGTGCGAGATCTTCATCATGGTGGCCTTGACGTGCAGGGACCACATGACGCCGGTTGCCTTGCAGTCCTGCAGCGTCTCCTCGAAAAACTCGCGCAGCTTGTTACAGCTCATGAACATACCGTCGAGCACTTCGCCTTCCTGGAGGGCGAGTTGCTTCATGACCGCTACGTTGTTGTCCTTGCCGACAAACTCGATGCGCACATCACCGGCTGCTTTCATGGTGATGGATTGTTCGCTGGAGAAAAAATCGCCGCCGCGCATGTAGTCTGCGTGCGACTGCGATGCCTTGCTCCACTTACCCATCGAATGCGGGTGCTTGCGAGCGAAGGCTTTCACGGCCGCCGGTGCGCGCCGGTCAGAGTTGCCTTCGCGCAGGACCGGGTTTACCGCGCTACCGAGTACCTTGCCGTAACGCGCCCGTACTTCCTTGTCCGCGTCGGTCTGCGGATCTTCCGGGAAGTTGGGGATGTTGTAACCCAGGGCTTGCAGTTCGGCGATGGCCGCTTTGAGCTGAGGGATGGAAGCGCTGATGTTGGGTAACTTGATGATGTTGGCGTCCGGCTGATTAGTCAGCTCGGCAAGCTTGGCCAGGTCATCTTCCACAACTTTATCGGCACCCAACTGATCGGCAAAGCTTGCAAGAATGCGCCCTGCGAGAGAGATGTCACGTGTTTCGACGGCTATATCAGCGGAGGCTGCAAAGGCTTCAACAATGGGCAGAAGCGAATAGGTGGCCAGCGCCGGGGCTTCGTCGGTGAAGGTGTAGATAATCTTCGAGCGGGTGGACATTTAGAGTTAACTCTCTCTTGCTGAGCGTGCACAGAATCTCGAAGTGCGCAGGTAGGCGCCCTGGCTGCGTTAGCCGTGCCAGTCTCGAGGTTCGCCGCGATGATGTTTGATGCAGCACCACTGGAGTGTTGAGTGTTTGATCCGACTGGCTGCGGTTGGCAGTCTGGCGGTGCAGAGGCAGTGATCTCGTCGGAGATCGGTTGCCCCTCATGACTCGTTAGTCACCTAAGCAGTATATCACCGCCGCCCGTTGTCAAAGAATGCCCCGACCATACGACGAACGAACATATGGTTTAGGCCGATTCAACTGGGTTACTCTTCGAAGATGACCACTGTTTAATGTTTAACCACAAAAACGGAGTCCAGCATGGGATACCAAAAGATCCAGGTGCCTGCCAGCGGTGACAAAATCACCGTCAATACCGATAACACCCTGAATGTCCCCAATAATCCGATCATTCCTTATATAGAAGGCGACGGTATTGGCGTGGACATCAGTCCAGTGATGATCAAGGTGGTCGATGCGGCCGTTGAGAAGGCCTACGGCGGTGAGCGCAAGATCGCCTGGATGGAAATCTACGCAGGCGAGAAGGCGACGCAGGTGTATGACCAGGACACCTGGCTGCCCAAAGAAACGCTGGATGTTGTTCGTGATTACGTGGTTTCGATCAAAGGGCCGCTGACCACTCCGGTCGGGGGCGGGATTCGCTCATTGAACGTTGCGCTGCGGCAGGAACTCGACCTTTATGTCTGTCAGCGTCCGGTTCGCTGGTTTACCGGGGTACCCAGCCCGGTAAAGAAGCCGGCAGACGTCGACATGGTCATCTTTCGCGAGAACTCCGAAGACATTTACGCAGGCGTGGAGTGGAAGGCCGGTTCGCCTGAATGCGAAAAGGTCATCAAATTCCTTACTGAAGAAATGGGCGTCAAGAAGATCCGCTTCACAGAGAACTGCGGTATCGGTATCAAGCCGGTATCGCTTGAAGGGACCAAGCGGCTGGTGCGCAAGGCTCTGCAGTATGCTGTCGACAATGACCGTAGCTCGGTCACCTTGGTCCACAAGGGCAACATCATGAAGTTCACCGAAGGCGCATTCAAGGAATGGGGCTATGAGGTGGCGCGCGATGAATTCGGTGCAGAGTTGCTGGACGGCGGCCCGTGGATGCAGTTCAAGAACCCCACTACAGGCAAAAATATCGTCGTCAAGGATGCCATTGCTGATGCAATGCTCCAGCAGATCCTGCTGCGTCCCGCTGAGTACGATGTTATTGCGACCCTTAACCTGAACGGCGACTATCTGTCCGATGCGTTGGCCGCAGAGGTCGGTGGCATCGGCATCGCGCCGGGCGCCAACCTCTCGGACACGGTTGCCATGTTCGAAGCCACACACGGCACGGCGCCGAAATATGCCGGCCAGGATAAGGTCAATCCTGGGTCGCTGATCCTATCGGCAGAAATGATGTTGCGACATATGGGATGGCTGGAGGCCGCGGACCTGATCATCAAGTCGACGGAAGCCGCCATTGCAGCCAAGACAGTGACCTATGACTTCGAGCGCCTGATGGACGGCGCGAAGCTGATGTCCTGCTCTGAATTCGGCGATGCGATGATCTCCCACATGTAAGCGTGCGAGAGCGACACAAAAAGGCCGATCGATGATCGGCCTTTTTGTTGCCTGGCATCAGGCGTCTACGGTCGAGCCCTGTGAGACAGGTGCAACCGCCTCGGCAGTGGTTTGCAGCGACCGAATATTGGTTGCGTGTAGGCCCTTTGGACCTTGCAGTATGTCGAACATGACCGCTTGCCCAGCTTTCAGAGTTCTGTACCCTTCCATTTGAATGGCCGAGTAATGGGCGAACAGGTCCTCATCGCCGCCGTCTGCTACGATGAATCCGTAGCCTTTAGCGTTGTTGAACCACTTGACCTTACCGCTTAGCATGCTGTTTTCCCTCTGCAAAGGAGTCCATCACTGGAGTAACATCCATTTCATTCCGCGCTGATGCAGCACATGGCCCACATGCGCAGCCCGTTGCCGTTGTGGCACATACTGTTTGTATCATCGTTTTGCCGATAGTCAAGGCGACTCGTCAGGTGGCTGTGAAGCCTTTCCACTTACCCGGCCTCGGCGCCCCGATCTAGAACTGTTATAGGCATGCGTGCATTTCCAGAGATTCGACTAACATTCAATCAAGATCGTCCGAATCCATCGGATGATGACTCCTCCGGCCTGGCAGTCGAAGAAGCCAAGCCGCAACTGAAGGCACCACCGATGTTTAAAGTTGTCATGTTTAATGACGACTACACGCCGATGGATTTCGTCGTGGAGGTGCTCGAAGGAATTTTCAATCACAATCGGGAGCTGGCCACCAAGATCATGCTGGCGGTTCATACCGAAGGGCGGGCCGTTTGTGGCGTCTACACGCGCGACGTTGCTGAAACCAAAGCAATGCAGGTCAATCAATATGCAAGGGAATGCCAGCATCCGTTGCTTTGTGAGATCGAGAAGGACGGTTAAACCCGACTGCTGGGTAAGAGGTGAAAGCTATGTTGAACCGTGAGCTCGAAGTCACTCTGAATCTGGCTTTCAAGGAGGCACGTACCAAACGTCATGAGTTCATGACGGTTGAGCACCTTCTGTTAGCCTTGCTGGACAATGAAGCAGCCGCAACTGTTTTGCGTGCTTGTGGGGCCAGCCTCGACAAACTGCGTCACGACCTCCAGGAATTTATCGACTCCACCACGCCTTTGATTCCACAGCATGACGAAGAGCGCGAAACCCAGCCGACCCTGGGTTTTCAGCGGGTATTGCAGCGAGCGGTGTTTCATGTCCAAAGCTCGGGTAAGCGTGAAGTGACGGGCGCCAATGTGTTGGTTGCGATCTTCAGCGAGCAGGAAAGCCAGGCGGTGTTCTTGCTCAAACAGCAGAATGTCGCCCGCATCGACGTCGTCAATTACATCGCCCATGGTATTTCCAAAGTTCCGGGTAATAACGGCAGTCCTGAAAGCGATGCGGAAATGCAGGATGAGGAGGGTGGTGAATCGTCTACTGCCGGAAACCCGCTTGATGCCTATGCAAGCAATCTGAATGATCTGGCTCGTCAGGGCCGTATCGATCCGTTGGTCGGTCGTGAGCACGAGGTTGAACGAGTTGCCCAGATTCTGGCGCGGCGCCGCAAAAATAATCCGTTGCTGGTCGGTGAGGCTGGTGTGGGGAAGACCGCGATTGCTGAGGGACTTGCCAAGCGCATCGTCGATAATCAGGTCCCGGAGCTACTTGCCAATAGCGTCGTTTATTCACTCGATCTGGGTGCGCTGTTAGCCGGCACGAAGTACCGCGGAGATTTCGAGAAGCGCTTCAAGGCGCTTCTGAATGAGCTTCGTAAGCGTCCGCAGGCAGTCCTGTTCATTGACGAAATTCACACCATCATTGGGGCTGGTGCTGCTTCGGGCGGCGTGATGGACGCATCAAATTTACTCAAGCCGTTACTGTCGTCTGGTGAGATCCGTTGTATCGGATCCACTACCTTTCAGGAGTTCCGTGGCATCTTCGAGAAAGATCGGGCGCTCGCGCGTCGCTTCCAGAAGGTCGATGTTTCCGAGCCGTCCGTTGAGGACACCATCGGTATCCTGAGAGGACTGAAGGGTCGCTTCGAGCAGCACCACAACATCGAGTACAGCGACGAATCGCTTCGCGCGGCAGCGGAGCTCGCGTCTCGGTATATCAATGATCGGCATATGCCGGACAAGGCAATCGATGTAATCGATGAGGCAGGTGCGTACCAGCGTCTTCAGCCTGAAGATAAACGCGTCTCGCGGATAGATGTCGAGCAGGTTGAAGACATTGTCGCGAAGATCGCGCGCATCCCTCCAAAACATGTGAGCACCTCCGACAAGGAGCTCCTGCGTAATCTGGAGCGAGACCTGAAGCTGACCGTATTCGGTCAGGATGACGCCATCGATTCGCTGGCCACGGCGATCAAGCTTTCGCGTGCTGGGCTGAAGGCGCCTGATAAACCGGTCGGCTCATTCCTTTTTGCAGGCCCTACCGGTGTTGGTAAAACAGAAGCTGCTCGGCAGCTTGCGCGGGCGCTGGGTATTGAGCTCGTACGCTTCGATATGTCCGAGTACATGGAGCGTCACACAGTGTCTCGCCTCATCGGGGCGCCGCCTGGCTATGTCGGCTTTGATCAGGGCGGGCTGTTGACCGAGGCAATCACCAAGCAGCCACACTGCGTTCTGCTTCTCGATGAGATCGAAAAGGCGCATCCGGAGGTTTTCAACCTGCTATTGCAGGTCATGGATCATGGCACGCTGACGGATAATAACGGCCGGAAAGCCGACTTCCGTAACGTCATCGTCATCATGACGACTAATGCCGGTGCAGAAACCGCGGCGAGAGCCTCGATTGGCTTCACTCATCAGGATCACGCCTCGGATGCGATGGAGGTGATCAAGAAGAGCTTCACACCGGAGTTCAGAAATCGCCTGGACACCATTATTCAGTTTGGTCGTCTCAGTCACGAAGTCATCAAGAGCATCGTCGACAAATTCCTCATTGAGTTGCAGGCGCAGCTTGAGGACAAGCATGTCACGCTTGAGGTGTCCGACGCGGCGCGAGGTTGGTTGGCCGAGCGTGGTTACGATGTGCAAATGGGCGCGCGGCCAATGGCTCGGCTGATTCAGGACAAGATCAAGCGGCCGTTGGCTGAGGAAATTCTGTTCGGTGAGTTGGCAGAGCACGGCGGAGTAGTGCACATCGACATCCGGGACGGCGAGCCGTACTTCGACTTTGAAACTTCGGTCGAGTTGGCGTAACGCATCAGAGGTACTGAAATAAAAACGCCCGGCATCGCCGGGCGTTTTTATTTGACCATGGTGACAGAGCGCAAGGTTAATAAGACCTGGCCGCTATGCTTGTTGGTGCGTTAAGCAATCGAGGTTGTCAGTCCTTTGCGCGGGCCCAAACAAAAAGCCCGGTCTATGCCGGGCGTTCATGCTCGCGTCCTGTCAACGGGCGCGGTAGGTGATGCGGCCTTTGCTCAGGTCGTACGGTGTAAGTTCTACACGAACCTTGTCACCGGTGAGAATCCGGATGTAGTTCTTGCGCATCTTTCCGGAGATGTGCGCAGTAACGACGTGCCCATTTTCCAACTCCACACGAAACATGGTGTTGGGTAGGGTGTCGACGACAGTACCTTCCATTTCGAAGCTGTCTTCTTTCGACATTCAGTAAAGCCCTCGGTGTCCAATGATAGACCCGGTGCGAAGAATGCCCGGGTAAAAGCGGCAAGTATTGTGCCTGAAAGGGCTCCGAGAGCCAAGGGCTCAGGTTAGTGTTATCCAGCGCTGGTTAACCAACAGTTCGATTGGGCGATACTCGGTCTTGTAGTTCATTTTGCGACAGTTTTTGATCCAGTAGCCGAGATAGACCGCCTTTAGACCGAGCCGGGCCGCTTCACGGACCTGCCAGAGAATCGCAAAGCGTCCAAGGCTGCGGCGCTCCTCGCTGGGCTCATAAAAGGTGTAAACGGCGGACAGGCCATTGGGTAGCAGGTCTGTCACCGCGAGCGCGAGCAGACGTCCTTCCAGGCGGAATTCGTAGAAGCGGGAAAAGGGCAAGTCGCGGACCAGGAAGGTATGAAACTGATCTCTGCTCGGGGGATACATATCGCCGTCAGCATGGCGCTGTTCGATATAGCTTGCGTAGAGCGCGTAATACTCTTCGGTGAATGACGGGCGGACATCGGTAACGTTCAGGTCGGTGTTGCGCTTGAGGATGCGCTTCTGCTGACGATTGAGTTGCAGTCCGTCGGCTGGTATCCGTGCGGGAATGCAGGCAGTGCAGCGTTGGCAATGCGGACGGTATAGATGATCGCCGCTGCGGCGGAAGCCCATTTCGGACAGTTCTGCATACACCTGTGCATCCATCGGCTGGCTGGGGTCGAGGAAGAGCGTGGTGGCCTGTTCGTCGGGCAGATAACTGCAGGCGTGAGGCTGGGTGGCGTAGAACTTGAGACGAGCCAGTGAAGTCATGGTCAGCTCTCGAAAATCTTGAAGTCAGTGTAGGTCAGCTTGGCTTCGTCGACTAGGTTTCCCATCGAGCCGTGCTGGGTTCATCCAGATAGCGGACCAGCGCCTTGGCGAAGGTCTGGCGGGGAATGGGCCTCGCGCCAAAGCTGGCCAGGTGATGCGTGTGCATCTGGCAGTCAATCAGTTTGAATCCGCGGTCTCTGAGACGTTCCACCAGTGTCACGAATCCCGCCTTGGATGCGTCTGTCGCGCGACTGAACATCGATTCGCCGAAGAATAGTCGACCCATTGCGAGGCCATAGAGGCCGCCGACCAGCCGTTCGTCTTGCCAGACTTCAACTGAATGCGCGATGCCGAGCCGATGCAGCTCCAGGTAAGCCTCTTGCATCGGCATGGTGATCCAGGTCCCGTCGGTATAGTTGCGCGGGCCGGCACAGCCCTCAATGACGTCTCGAAACGCTTGGTCGAACGTGATGCTGAACACCCCTTGCCGCAACTTCTTGCGCAGGCTCCGTGAGACATGCAGCTCCTCGGGATAGAGCACCGTGCGGGGATCGGGTGACCACCAGAGCAGCGGTTGTCCTTCCTGATACCAGGGAAAGCAGCCATGGCGATAGGCTGCCAGCAAGCGTTCGGGCGACAGATCGCCTCCTGCAGCGAGCAACCCGTTGGGCTCGCGCATGGCTCTTTCCAGCGGGGGGAACGACAGGTCGTCGCGCTGCAGCCAGTTCAGCATGTCGGTAGTCACCGGGCGGATGGAGCGTCCGCCCGAGAAAGGTTACAGGTCGAGAAACTTTTCGGCATCAAGTGCTGCCATGCAGCCGGCACCGGCTGAAGTGATGGCCTGGCGATAGACATGATCGGCCACGTCGCCCGCAGCGAACACACCCGGGATGGTCGTACTGGTAGCGTCTCCCTCGTTGCCGCCCTTGACCATAAGGTAACCATCCTTCATCTCCAGCTGGCCATGGAAGAGGTCAGTGTTGGGCTTGTGTCCGATGGCGATGAAAACGCCTGCGAGGTCAAGCTTCTGCTCCTCGCCGGACTCGGTACTCTTCAGTCTCACCCCGGTCACGCCGCTCGCATCGCCAAGCACCTCTTCCAGCGTGTGGTTCCAATGCAGGCGAATATTGCCATTGGCTGCTTTCTCCATGATTTTGTCCTGCAAAATCTTTTCCGAGCGCAGCTTGTCGCGGCGGTGAATCAGGTGCACTTCTTTGGCGATATTCGAGAGGTATAGCGCCTCTTCCACAGCGGTGTTGCCGCCACCGATCACAGCCACGACCTGGTTGCGGTAGAAGAATCCATCACAGGTGGCGCAAGCCGATACGCCTCGTCCTGCAAATGCTTCCTCTGAGGGCAGGCCGAGGTACTGGGCGGATGCTCCGGTCGCGATGATCAATGCGTCGCAGCTGTAGGTTGCGCTATCGCCTTTGAGGACGAAGGGCCGTTGCTGCAGTTCAGCCGTGTGGATGTGGTCGAAAACCACTTCGGTGTCGAAGCGCTCGGCGTGCTTCTGCATCCGCTCCATCAGCGCTGGGCCAGTCAGGCCCTCAACATCCCCCGGCCAGTTGTCGACTTCGGTGGTGGTAGTCAGCTGGCCGCCGGGTTGAATGCCGGTGATCATCAGCGGCTTCAAATTAGCGCGGGCTGCGTATACGGCCGCGGTATAACCGGCCGGGCCCGAGCCGAGGATGATCAGACGTGAATGCTTGACTTCATTCATAAAAAGCCCTCATAAGCCTTTGTTGTCAATGGAGAAGCGTGCTCCAGTCGAGTCACGCCTAAAAAACTGGCGTTTATGCTACACCGAAGCACGGACAAAAGCCCAAGCCGGCACGGAACCGGCATGCCATCGAATCGACAAACCCGTACAATGCCCAAGTTCAGGCTGACTACGGTTCATAGAGCGCGCCGCGGGCGCAGGAAATAAAGCGTTTTGAAGAATACCTCCTCTACCGCGCCAGCTTCCGTCTGGCGCCAGCAGTTGCATTACCGTCTCAAAGAGGGCGCGTTGATCGCGCTTGGTGCACTTTGCGCCTATCTCTGGATGGCATTGCTTACCTACGATCCCTCCGATCCTGGTTGGACTCATACCAGCAATGTCCAGCAGGTTCAGAACGCCGCCGGTCGCGCCGGCGCCTGGTTTGCTGACGTGCTGTTCATGGCGCTCGGCTACTTTGCTTTCCTGTTTCCTTTGTTGCTAGGCGTCAAAACTTGGCAGGTGTTTCGCGCGCGGCACCAGCCCTGGAGCTGGAATGGGTGGTTGTTTTCCTGGCGTTTGATCGGGCTCGTTTTTCTGATTCTTTCAGGGTCAGCGCTTGCCTATATTCACTTTCAGTTTGCGGACGGATTGCCTGCTTCGGCAGGGGGAGCCTTGGGTGAAAGCCTGGGCCAGCTCGCCGAGGCAGCGCTGAATGTCCAGGGCAGCACGTTGTTGCTGCTGGCATTCTTTCTGTTCGGGCTGACGGTGTTTACGGATCTTTCATGGTTCAAGGTGATGGACCTGACTGGCAAGATTACGCTCGATCTGGTTGAGCTGATTCAGAGCTTCTTCAGCCGTTGGTGGTCCGCTCGTAATGAGCGCAAGCAGGTCGTTGCGCAACTGCGCGAAGCCGATGAAGTAGTGAACGAAGTCGCCGGCTCACTTCCGGACCATCGCGAACGAGCCAGGGTCAAGGAACGCTTGCTGGAGCGCGAGGAGTCGTTAAGCAAGCACATGAGCGAGCGTGACAAGCGTCCGCCCCTGGTGATTCCTGCAGCCGCGCCGCAAAAGCCGGTTGAGCAGAGCAAGCGAGTGCAAAAAGAGAAACAGGCCAACCTGTTTGTTGATCCGTTGATCGAAGGCAGCGTCCCGCCGTTGTCGCTGCTGGATACGGCAGAAAAGCAACAGAAACAGTACTCACCGGAGTCGCTTGAAGCCATGTCGCGGCTGCTGGAAATCAAGCTGAAGGAATTCGGGGTAGAGGTCATCGTCGAGTCAGTACACCCTGGCCCGGTGATCACGCGTTTCGAAATTCAGCCGGCCGCCGGGGTCAAGGTCAGCCGTATCTCCAATCTGGCGAAGGATCTGGCACGCTCGCTGGCGGTCATCAGCGTGCGCGTTGTTGAAGTAATTCCAGGCAAGACCACGGTCGGTATCGAGATTCCTAACGAGGACCGTCAGATCGTGCGTTTCTCGGAAGTCCTGTCCTCGGCGCCCTACGATGATGCCAAATCGCCGGTTACGATCGCACTCGGCCATGACATCGGTGGTAAGCCGGTGATTGCGGACCTCGCAAAAATGCCCCACTTGCTGGTTGCCGGTACCACCGGTTCGGGCAAGTCGGTCGGTGTGAATGCGATGATCCTGTCGATTCTCTTCAAGTCGACGCCGGAAGATGCGCGATTGATCATGATCGACCCGAAGATGCTCGAGTTGTCGATCTATGAAGGCATTCCGCACTTGCTGTGTCCAGTCGTGACCGACATGAAGGAGGCGGCCAACGCGTTGCGCTGGAGCGTCGCTGAAATGGAGCGGCGCTATAAGCTGATGGCGGCCATGGGCGTACGTAACCTGGCCGGTTTCAACCGTAAGGTGAAGGACGCGGAGGAGGCTGGTACTCCGCTGACAGATCCGCTCTACCGCCGCGAAAGCATGGAAGACGAAGCGCCGCTGCTGAAGAAGCTGCCGACCATCGTAGTCGTGGTAGACGAGTTCGCCGACATGATGATGATTGTCGGCAAGAAGGTCGAAGAGCTGATCGCGCGTATCGCTCAGAAAGCGCGGGCGGCGGGTATACACCTGATCCTCGCGACCCAGCGGCCATCGGTCGATGTGATTACCGGTTTGATCAAGGCCAACATCCCGACCCGCATGGCGTTCCAGGTATCGAGCAAGATCGACTCTCGGACAATTCTCGATCAGGGCGGCGCCGAGCAATTGCTTGGGCATGGAGACATGCTGTACTTGCCGCCGGGTACCGGTCTACCTATTCGGGTTCACGGCGCGTTCGTTTCCGACGAAGAGGTGCACCGTGTTGTTGAAGCCTGGAAGGCTCGCGGTGCGCCTGATTACATCGAAGAGATTCTGGTGGGCGTGGAAGAGTCTGGTAGTGGCTTCGATGGTGGCGGAGGCGAGGGCGGCGGCAGTGGCGACAGTGAAGACGATCCGCTTTACGATGAGGCGGTACGCTTCGTTACCGAAAGCCGCAGAGCATCGATTTCCGCTGTTCAGCGCAAGCTCAAAATCGGCTACAACCGCGCTGCGCGGATGATCGAAGCCATGGAAATGGCGGGCGTAGTGACGTCAATGAACACCAACGGCTCGCGCGAAGTGCTCGCGCCGCCTCCTACCCGCGACTAGGTCGCCGAGGGCTTCATGCAATTGATTCGTGCGTTGTTTGCATCCGCTCTGCTGTTTACGCTGGCTCCAGCTCAGGCTGACCAGGCCGCCTCGGTGCAACGCCTGACCGGCCTGCTGCAGAAAGCCGACACCCTTACCGGCCGTTTTTCCCAGTTGTCCCTGGATGGCACTGGAACCCAGCTGCAGGAAACCTCTGGTGAGATGGCGCTGAAGCGACCGGGCCAGTTTCGTTGGCATACCGATGAGCCGATGGAGCAGTTGCTGGTTTCCAATGGCAAGAAAGTCTGGCTGTACGATCCGGATCTGGAGCAAGTCACCATCCAGACGCTCGATCAACGCCTGACCCATACCCCGGCATTACTGTTGTCGGGCGATGTCTCGGCAATCAACGAGAATTTTGAGGTGTCGCATCAAGAGGCGGGCGAAGTGGTTGATTTCACTCTCAAGCCGAAAGCCAAGGACACGCTGTTCGACAGCCTGCGTCTGTCTTTCCGCGATGGGGTGATCAACGACATGCAAATGGTTGACGGCGTTGGTCAGCGCACCAATATTCTGTTTCAGGGCGTCAAGTTGAACCAGCCACTCAAAGCCGAGCTGTTCACCTTCGAAGTACCGGACGGGGCCGACGTCATTTCCGAGTAACAGCTAGGCGCTTTTCCGTTTACCGATACGGCCTGCTTCCCTGCAGGCCGTTTGCATCAGAGGCTTCCGTCGCCGATGGACCTGTTCAGTCGCGAACCTGTCGCTCAACCCTTAGCCGCGCGCTTGCGTGCCGCCAGCCTTGACGAATACGTCGGGCAGGAGCATCTGCTGGCGCGTGGCAAACCGTTGCGTGAGGCGCTGGAGCAGGGTGCGTTGCATTCGATGGTGTTCTGGGGCCCGCCCGGTGTCGGCAAGACGACATTGGCCCGGTTGTTGGCGAAGGTCTCGGACGCTCATTTTGAAACCGTTTCTGCGGTGCTAGCCGGTGTGAAAGAGATCCGGCAGGCAGTCGAAATCGCTAAACAGCAGGCGGCTCAGTACGGACGACGTACGATCCTTTTCGTTGACGAGGTGCACCGCTTCAACAAGTCCCAGCAGGACGCGTTCCTCCCCTATGTCGAAGATGGGACGCTTATCTTTATTGGCGCGACTACCGAAAACCCGTCGTTCGAGCTGAACAACGCGCTGCTCTCTCGCGCACGCGTCTACGTGCTCAAAAGCCTGGATGAAGCGGCGCTGCGCAGGCTGGTTACCCGTGCGTTGACCGAGCCGAAAGGCCTCGGTGATTTGCATCTGAGCCTGCCGAACGAAAGCTTTCAGATCCTCATGGCGGCCGCTGATGGGGACGGCCGTCGCTTGCTGAATCTGCTCGAGAACGCGTCCGACCTGGCCGAAGAAGGCGGCGAGATCAGCGTTGAGTTGCTGCAGGATTTACTGGGCGACAGCCGTCGAAGGTTCGATAAAGGCGGCGAGGCTTTTTACGATCAGATATCCGCGCTGCACAAATCTGTACGCGGGTCGAATCCGGACGCTTCGCTGTATTGGTTTGCGCGAATGATCGACGGCGGCTGCGATCCGCTGTACATCGCACGGCGTGTTGTGCGCATGGCCAGTGAAGAAGTGGGCAATGCTGACCCGCGGGCGCTAGGTCTGTGCCTGTCGGCCTGGGATGTTCAGGAGCGGCTGGGTAGCCCGGAAGGTGAACTGGCGGTCGCGCAGGCGATTGTCTATCTCGCCTGTGCGCCCAAGAGCAACGCCGTCTACAGCGCCTTCAATGCGGCAATGCGCGATGTCCGCGAGAACGGCTCGCAGGAGGTCCCGCTGCACCTGCGCAATGCGCCAACCCGGCTGATGAAGGAACTGGGTTATGGCAACGAATACCGCTATGCACACGATGAGCCTGAGGCGTATGCCGCTGGCGAAGATTACTTCCCCGAAGCGATCGAGCCGCGGCAGTACTACCATCCGGTACCGCGAGGCCTGGAAGGCAAGATACGCGACAAGCTCGAACACCTGACTCGGCTTGATCAACAGAGCCCGCGCCGACGGAGAAAGACATGATTCGCATGGCACTGGCCGTGGCCGCGGGTGGCGTTGCCGGTACGCTGATCCGGTTCGGTGTTTCCACCTGGATTTCTGCTCAGTGGCCGAGGCATTTCTATCTGGCAACCCTGGCAGTCAATGTGCTCGGTTGCCTGCTCATTGGCTATCTCTACGCCTCGTTTCTGCAGCGTCCCGACCTATCGCCGGAGCTACGCGGCGGCCTGATCATCGGGTTTCTCGGTGCGTTGACCACCTTTTCCAGTTTTTCCCTGGATGGATTGCGTTTACTGGAAAGTGGTCAGGCCGCGACGGCGTTTAGCTATATCGGCGTGAGCGTAGTCGGTGGTCTGTTGGCTGCCTGGGTCGGGCTTGCGCTCGCGCGGTTATGAACCTGGCACATATCGCAGTAAACTCCTGTTCCTCTTCGCCTTTCCTCAAAGCTTCCATAGACGAGACCCACCATGCTTGATTCGAAACTGGTACGCACACAGCTGCAAGATGTGGCTGAGCGCCTGGCCACCCGCGGCTATCAGCTGGATGTAGCGCGCATCGAGGCCCTGGAAGCCCAGCGCAAAACCGTGCAGACCCGTACCGAACAACTCCAGGCTGAGCGCAATGCACGGTCCAAAGCCATTGGTCAGGCAAAACAACGTGGTGAAGACATCGCACCGATGCTTGCCGATGTTGATCGCATGGGCTCCGAGCTGGAAGCCGGAAAGGCAGAACTGGAGAACATCCAGAGCGAGCTGGATCAGCTGATGCTCAGCCTGCCGAACCTGCCGCATGAGTCGGTCCCTGTCGGCAAGGATGAGGATGACAACGTCGAAGTGCGTCGCTGGGGTACGCCCACGGCGTTCGAGTTCGAGGTCAAGGACCATGTCGCGCTCGGTGAACAACACGGCTGGCTGGATTTCGAGACAGCTGCCAAGCTCTCCGGCGCCCGCTTTGCATTGATGCGCGGGCCGATTGCCCGTCTGCATCGCGCTCTGGCGCAGTTCATGATTGATCTACATACCCGTGAGCACGGATACGAGGAGGCGTACACGCCGTATCTGGTCCAGGCGCCGGCGCTGCAGGGCACCGGCCAGCTGCCAAAGTTCGAAGAAGACCTGTTCAAAATCAGCCGTGAAAACGAAGCCGATCTCTACCTGATCCCGACGGCCGAGGTCTCGCTGACCAATATCGTTGCCGGTGAGATCCTCGATGCCAAGCTTCTGCCGCTGAAGTTCGTTGCGCATACGCCGTGTTTCCGCAGCGAGGCGGGCGCATCGGGGCGCGATACCCGCGGCATGATTCGCCAGCATCAGTTCGATAAGGTCGAAATGGTGCAGATTGTCGAGCCGAGCCAGTCACTCGAAGCGCTCGAAGGCCTGACTGCGAATGCGGAGAAGGTCTTGCAGCTTCTGGAACTGCCGTACCGCGTTTTGTCCCTGTGCACAGGTGACATGGGCTTTGGCGCAATCAAGACTTACGACCTGGAAGTCTGGGTACCGAGCCAGGACAAGTATCGTGAAATCTCGTCATGCTCGAGCTGCGGTGACTTCCAGGCCCGCCGCATGCAGGCGCGTTATCGCAACCCGGAAACCGGTAAGCCCGAACTCGTGCACACGTTGAACGGTTCCGGCCTCGCCGTGGGGCGGACCCTGGTTGCCGTGTTGGAAAACTATCAGCAGGCCGATGGCACCATCCGCGTGCCGGAAGTGCTCAGGCCATACATGGGCGGCGTTGAAGTCATCGGCTGATCGATGGGTCTTGCTTCCGCGGGCCCGGTATCGGATGAGCATGCCAGCCGTTGCTCGATGACCCGCGCGGACTCCTTGATTCTCGACAAGGGCCGTCTTTGCCGTAATGGTTGAGATGGCTGCATCTCACTATGTCATCAGGACTCGCCATGGATTTTCTGCCGCTGTTTCACAATCTGAATGGCCGTACGGTGTTGGTTGTTGGCGGCGGCGAGATCGCGCTGCGCAAGGCGCGGTTATTGTCGGAAGCGGGTGCGGTGCTGCGGGTAGTCGCCCCAGAAATAGAAGCACAGCTGAACGAGCTGGTCGTAAAGAATGGTGGTGAGGCTCTGGTCCGCGGTTATCAATCCAGGGATCTGTCAGGCTGCGTGCTGGCCATCGCGGCGACTGATGATGAGCCTTTGAACGCGCAAGTTTCTGAAGACGCACGGGCGCTTGGCATGCCGGTAAACGTCGTCGACTCGCCCGATCTGTGTACGGTCATCTTCCCTGCGATCGTCGATCGCTCCCCATTGATGATCGCGGTGTCTAGCGGCGGTGATGCGCCGGTGCTGGCGCGGCTCATGCGCGCGCGCATCGAAACCTGGGTTCCCTCGGTTTACGGCGAGTTGGCTGGCCTGGCAAAAAAATTCCGCGGGCAGGTCAAAGCCAGGTTTGCCAACGTGCAGCAACGTCGCGTCTTTTGGGAGGAGGTTTTCCAGGGCGATGTTGCAGAGCGGGCCTTGGCGGGCCAGCAACAGGAGGCTGAGCGCCTGCTGATTGAGAAGCTGTCCGGTGCCGAGCCGAAAAACCTGGGTGAGGTGTACCTGGTGGGCGCAGGTCCTGGAGATCCTGATCTGCTGACATTTCGCGCGCTGCGTTTGATGCAGCAGGCTGACGTTGTGCTGTATGACCGTCTTGTCGCGCCAGCCATTCTCGATCTATGCCGGCGTGACGCCGACCGTATCTACGTCGGTAAGCAGCGCGCAGCGCATGCCGTGCCGCAGGAGCAGATCAACCAGTTGCTGGTGACCTTGGCGAAGGAAGGCAAGCGCGTGTTGCGTCTCAAAGGAGGCGATCCGTTCATCTTCGGCCGCGGTGGTGAAGAAATCGAAGAGCTGGCTGCGAACGACGTGCCGTTCCAGGTTGTGCCCGGCATTACGGCGGCCAGCGGTTGCGCCGCCTATGCCGGCATCCCCCTGACGCACCGTGATCACGCACAGTCGGTGCGCTTTGTTACAGGGCATTTGAAAGATGGCAGCTGCGATCTGGCCTGGTCAGAGCTCGTCGCGCCAAGTCAGACGCTCGTCTTTTACATGGGGCTGGTCGGCTTACCAGTAATCTGCCAGCAACTGATGGCTCATGGTCGCGCGGCGGATACGCCGGCTGCGCTGGTTCAGCAAGGCACTACTGCAAACCAGCGGGTCTTTACCGGCACTCTTGCCAACCTGGCCGAGCGGGTCGCCAGTGAAGAGGTGCAAGCGCCTACGCTGGTCATCGTTGGCGAGGTGGTGCAGCTGCGGGAGAAACTCGCCTGGTTCGAAGGCGCTCAGAACCGCGACAGGTGATCTGTCGCGGCACGCTAGAAAGGTATCGGGTTACCGCGACCAGATGCCTTTGCCTGGCAGGTGGTCGCGATCATGCGCACGGTGAAGCGCCAGCTCGGGGCCTTTGGGCACGATGCCGTTGGCATTGATGTGTCGATGACTCGCATAGTAGTGGTGCTTGATATGGGTGAAGTCGACCGTTTCGGCAACGCCTTGCCATTGATACAGCTCTCGAAGCCATTTCGAGAGGTTGGGGTAGTCTTCGATGCGACGCAAGTTGCACTTGAAGTGGCCATGGTAGACCGCGTCGAAACGGATGATCGTGGTGAATAATCGCCAATCGGCTTCGGTCAGGTATTCGCCAGTCAGGTAGCGTCGTTCACCGAGGCGCTGCTCCAGCCAGTCGAGTTCCGCAAATACTTCATCGAACGCCTCCTCGTAGGCCTCTTGCGCCGAGGCGAAGCCCGCGCGATAGACGCCGTTGTTGATCCGTGGGTAGATCCGCTCGTTGAGCGAATCGATCTCGACACGTAGCGGCTCCGGGTAAAGGTCCAGCGTCGAACCGGTCAGCTCATCAAAGGCGCTATTGAAGATCCGGATCAACTCTGCGGACTCGTTGTTAACGATTCGCTGCTGCTCCCGGTCCCACAGCACGGGAACCGTTACCCGGCCGTTGTATCGTTCATCGTCGGCTGTGTAGCGCTGGTGCAGATAGGTCAGTCCGTCCAGCGCATCGCCGGTCGAGCCTTTCTCCTTGTCGAACGTCCAGCCGTGTTCGGCCATGAGCCAGCTGACCACAGAAACGTCGATCAAGGACTCGAGTCCTTTGAGCTTGCGATAGATCAGGGTGCGATGGGCCCAGGGGCAAGCCAGTGAAACATAGAGATGATAGCGACCGGCTTGTGCCTGGACGGCGGGACGGCCGTCCGGACCTGGCGAGCCATCTGCTGTAACCCAATCTCGCCGCTGGGCCTGCTCTCGCTGGAATTCACCGTCTCTGCTGTTTTCGTACCAACGGTCTTGCCACTTTCCGTCTACCAAAAGTCCCATGCTCACCTCCAGGTTTCGAATCAGAAACAGTGTAGGTGGCAAGGGGTGGCGCATAAGCCGTAATGCCGGGTCAAACCAATCGGTCAGATCGATAGATTGCGCTGCGCCCAGAACTCACGCGCCTGGGCGAACGCGGCGTCGCGCGGCTGTCCGAGGCCTCGCAGTGCTAGCGCCATGGTCGCAACGACCGCAAGTTCACCGTAGGCATCATCGGTGCCTTGCCAGACTGCAAGCAGGTGCTGCGGATCGAGTTGCGCTGGTTTGACGTGACGCTGCGGCGATAGAGCGGGCCAGTCTTCGTCCCAGGATTCGCCCGTCTGAGTGCCGTACAGGTGAGCAACACCGTCCGGGTTGACCTCGATTTCACCACCTTCGCCCTTGATCACGATTGAGGTGTCGCCCAATAACCGGCTGGCTTCCCGGTGATTGGCCTGATAGCCGGGATGGAAAATGCTCTGCAGACCGCAGCGAGCGCTTAATGGATTAAGGATTCGAGCCAGCGAATGGATCGGCGATCGCAGGCCGAGAATGTTGCGTTGGTCGATCATGTGCTGAAGCCTTGGCATCCACGCGCCGAGCGGCATGAACGCTAGATTGCCGCGCTCTAGCGCTGCACTAACCTCAGCCCAGCTCTCGCACTGGGGAATGTCCAACAACTCAAGCTGCTGTTCGGTATAGATGCGTCCTGCGGTATGCGCGCCACCGCCATGCATGAAGATCCGCACGCCGTTGCGTGCCAGGCATTTCGCCGCCAGCAGGTACCAGGGCAGATGGCGCTTCTTGCCGGCATAGGTGGGCCAGTCAATGTCCACCGCAATCGCTGGCGCGCTCAGCCGTTCACGCACGGCTTCGGTGAAGCCTGCGAGCTCTTCGGCGCTTTCCTCCTTGTGGCGCAGGAGCATGAGAAAGGCGCCGAGTTGGGTTTCCTCGGCCTTGCCGTCTAGCAACATGCCCATGGCTTCACGCGCCTCCTCACGGGTGAGGTCGCGCGCGCCGCGCTTGCCTTTGCCAAGAATACGAACGAAAACGGCGAACGGGTGTTCAGCGGGTGTTACCAGGCTCATATGCAGTTGCTCGGTTTCGGCAGGCCTGCCAGCTTTGCCGCAAGCTTGGCGGGGGTGCCCTTGAATAGACGGTTCAGGTGCATGCTGTTGCCCTTGTCCGGGCTGAGTTTCAGTGCCGTGTACTTGATCAACGGACGCGTCGCGGGCGACAGCTGAAACTCCTGATAGAACTCGCGCAGCAGGTGCAGAATCTCCCAGTGTTCGGCTTGGAGTTCGATTCCTTCCGCGTTCGACAGTGCTTCGGCGACGGGCTCGCTCCAGTCGTTGAGATCCACCAGAAAACCTTCCTGATCCACAGCGATCTGTGTGCCATTCACGTTCAAGGTTTTCATAGCCAGGAGTTGGTCCGCTCAAAGCGGCAGCAAAGCTCGACGAAGCCCTCATAGTCGACCTGTTGCAGGCGTGCTGGGAGGGCGCCAAGGCCGCGTGCAGCGACGTCTTCCTCCAGTGCGAACAGCCTGATGCTGTCTGGCATCAATTGCAGTGCCTGGCACTGAGCCGTGCCGTTTTGAAGGGCATACACCGCGTCGCCGCAAAGCAACAGCGCATCGTCGACGCCGAGCAGCCGGAGACAGCTAACCAGGCGGTCGTCGGAAAAAGGCGAGTGTGAAAGCAGGTGCAAGGTTGCCATCAGAGCGTGATCACATGGTCGTAGCGGTTAATGAGCGCGCCGAGGCCAGCGTCGTCCAGCAGCTCGACCGGAAGCGACAACGGTGTATCGTCCAAACCGCGCTCACCGAGGCTGCGCTTGGCCGCGTAAAGTGACTCGATGCCGAACATAGGCAATGCCTGCAGGTTGGCGGTCAGGTCCTTCTGCTCCAGCAGAGCAGCCTGTTGCGCAGGCACCAACTGAAACACGCCGTCATCCAGAAACAGCAGGCCGAGCGGCAGCTCGAACGCACCGCCGGCCAGAGCGATGTCCAGCGCCTCGCGTGCAGATGGTCCAGACCATGGTGATTGGCGAGTGATGATGAGCATCGAGCGAGCCATCAATGACCTCCAAAGCAGATGAGGCGATCGGCTTGCTGGCTGGCTTCGTGTAGTTGACCCAGGCCGGACAGCTCCCACCCTGCAGCCAGGTTCGCCGCCGGGCGCTGATAACGGTTTGCTTCCTGTTGATCCAGTACGCCGCGGCGCAGTCCGGCGGCGATGCAGACCACGCCATCCAGTCCGTAGTGGGTGATGAAGCGGGACCACTGTTCACTCAGGTTTAGCTCGTCCTGCGCAGCGACAATGTTGGCCGAAGCGCTATGCACACCGTCCTGGTAGAGGAACAGCCGAACGATCTCATGTCCGCTCGCCAGCGCGGCTTCCGCAAAGCGTAATGCACGTCGCGAAGCTGGGGAGTGGGCGGGGGAGAATAAGGCGATTGCGAACTTCATGGGCCACCGTTTCAGTACTGCCGGACATGATACGCGAGCTTTAGAAACGAAAAAGCCCGCCGAAGCGGGCTAAATCGAAGGGTGCTGTCAGTCGTCGCCCATGATCCCCATCAGCTGCAGGAGGCTGATGAACAGGTTATACAGCGAAACGTACAGGCCGATGGTGGCCATGATGTAGTTGCGCTCGCCGCCATGAATGATGGCGCTGGTCTGGTAGAGGATGCAGACCGAAGAGAACAAGACAAAGCCGGCGCTGATCGCCAGTTGCAGGCCGCTGATCTCGAAGAAGAAGCCCGCTACCATCGCGCCTAGCAGAACAAAGAACCCAGCGGTGATGAAGCCGCTGAGGAAGCTCATGTCCTTGCGGGTAATCAGCACGAACGCCGACAGGCCGAAGAACACCAGGGCAGTCATCGACAGCGCGGATGCAATCAGCTCACCACCGTTGGCGGTCCCCAGGTACATGTTGAGGATCGGCCCCAGCGTGTAGCCCATGAAACCGGTCAAGGCGAAGGTAGAAAGCAGACCCCACGCGGAGTTGCGTAGCTTGACCGTCAGGAAGAACAGGCCGTAGAAACCGACCAGCACCACGAAGATGTTTGGGTAGGCTGCATTGGCTTGCATCGCCATGTAGGCGACGAAAGCGCTGAAGCCCAAGGTGATGGCCAGAAGGCCGTATGTGTTGCGCAGAACGCGGCTGACTTCCTTCTGTTCAACCTGCGTGTGCGTAGATGCGTACTGTTGCTTGAGCATGGCGCCACTCCTGTAAATGTATTCAGCCTAAGGTGAATTGCTCCGGATCATAGCAGAGCTTTTGTTTCGTCCTAACATCAGTGTTTGACAGTGTGTTTCGTTCGGGTACTATTGCGCCCGCTCTCTGCGGAGGAGTGGCAGAGCGGTTGAATGCAACGGTCTTGAAAACCGTCGAAGGGGAAACTCTTCCGTGAGTTCGAATCTCACCTCCTCCGCCATATCGCGAACTGAAGGCTCCGGATTCCGGGGCCTTCAGCGTTTCTGACGTCTGAAATCGGCTCTCTGTATGGTCCCGGTTTCTCCAGACGTTGGGGAACATCAGGCTAAACCAGGCGCCGTCAGAGCGATTCACGGCATTTTCACCTGTTCCAGCTCGTGGGTTTTAGTGCTGGGTTAACCGTTCGGGCTGGCAGGGATTGCTTGGCGCTGGCGTGGTCGTCATGCGAAAGCGATTTATGTGACCCAGCGCGGGGATGTGAGGTTGTTTGCAGTCTTTGATGGGCTGCGGTTGTGCTTAGCGATTAAATTTCCGTGCAGACAAAAGGAATTGTCAGATGATCCGGATAAGACTGCCCGAGGCTTTGGTACTCGTGCGGGAACACTTCAAGCCATTGTTGTTCACGGCCACTATGGACTCTCCGCAGACCATCCAGGCGATGCTGCTGGATGAGCTGACAGGAGAGTCATTGGTCTTGACCGGACTCCCCTGCGGCGTATCGGTTTCTCGTGCGCAGTTGTCAGGGTTGATCAACGTAATCGAGCTCGATGTCATTGCATTACGACCGGCGTTGCTCGAGCGCTTGGATGAACGGCAGATGGCCATTTAGTTGAACGCCCTATATGTGCCGATCAGATAGGCGATGCCGACTCGGCCATATCGACATGAACAGTCCCGTATCTGGCCTTTAAGGCAGTGTAAGAACGACCGCGCTTGGTCATGCTGCGTTAAGGCGCGTCGGTAGCGATCTCCGCCAAAAGCGCTCATCCAAAGCGCCTAAACTGCGGCTTTTCATCGGTTTTGCGGGTGAGTCCAGGCGTAATGGCCTTTGGCCCGCCACGTCTTCACGCTGCCATTCCAGCGTTGTTCTTCGTTTGGGTTCAAGAGGTGACTAGTGGGCTTGACCCATAGCAGGCTACCGAAGCGACCCGTGAAGACCCTCCGACCTCCTCGGCGTAGTGGCACGCTACCAATCTGTCGTCCAAGGCGCGGAATGCGGGTACTTCGATGCTGCATCGTTCGGTGGCGTGCGGGCAGCGGGTGTGGAAAACGCAACCCGTTGGCGGATCGAGTGGGTTGGGCAATTCACCACTGGCGCGGATCTTCGGTCTTGTCGGGTCCGGGCGGATGCTCGGTGTCGCGGCCAACAATACTTGGGTGTAGGGGTGCAGCGGACGGGTGTAGATCAGCTCGGCAGGTCCCATTTCCATCGGGCTACCGAAGTACATCACCAGCACCTTGTCTGCAACGTGGCGGACGACGGCAAGGTCGTGAGAAATAAACACATAGCCGGCGTTGAACTGCTCTTGCAGGTCCATGAACAGGTTCAGCACCTGCGCCTGAATCGATACGTCGAGCGCGGAGGTGGGCTCGTCCGCTATGAGTACCTTGGGGTTCAACATCATTGCACGCGCCAGGGCGATGCGTTGGCGCTGACCGCCGGAGAACATATGCGGATAGCGCTGGTAGTGCTCCGGTCGCAATCCGACCTGCTGCATCATCGCCTGCACACGCTCACGGCGTTCGCTACGTGACAGCCCGGTGTTGATGACCAGGGGTTCGCCCAGCTGATCACCAATCTTCTGTCGCGGGTTCAGCGAGGCGTAGGGATTCTGGAATACCATCTGCACGTCACGGCGCAGCTGTTTACGCTGGGCCTTGTCGGCGCCTGCAACTTCCTGCCCGGCAATCTGCAGCGAACCGGAAGTGGGCTCCTCGATGAGCGTCAATGCCCGCGCCAGCGTGGACTTACCGCAGCCGGATTCGCCGACCACGGCCAGGGTTTCGCCGGCAGCCAGTTCGAACGACACGCCGTTAAGTGCGCGTACGGTGGCATTTGGTTTGAATAGCCCGCGTGAAATCTCGTAATGGCGGGTCAGCTCACGTGCGGACAGCACGCTGCCTGTCGATGCCTCAATAGACATGGTGTTCTCCGGGTAGCTGGCTCGGGCGTTGCGCGTCCCGCAGCACCTCTGGTGCTTCGTTTGGTGTCATGTTGCGCGGGAAAAAGCAGCGCACTTCGCCGCGGTCGTAGGGTTCGAGCGCCGGTCGCTCAGCACAGCGTGGCTGGGCATAAGGGCAGCGTGGCGACAGCAGGCAGCCGGCTGGACGGTCGTATCGGCCGGGTACGATGCCTGGCAAGGTTGCAAGTCGCCGGCTATCGGAGTGCTCCGGGATGGAGGACAGCAGAGCCTCGGTATAAGGATGAGCCGGCGCGTCGAACAGCTGCGGCACCTGACCGGTCTCCACTGCCTGGCCGGCGTACATCACGCAGACGCGTTGGGCGGTTTCGGCCACCACGGCCAGATCGTGGGTGATAAGAATCAGCGCCATATTCTGATCGTGCTGCAAGCTCAGCAGCAGCTCCATGATCTGTGCCTGAATAGTCACGTCGAGCGCTGTGGTGGGCTCGTCCGCGATCAGCAGTTGTGGCTCGCCAGCAATGGCCATGGCGATGGCGACCCGCTGGCTCATGCCGCCGGAGAGCTGATGTGGATAGGCATCGAGGCGGCTGGCCGCGCCGGGAATTTCCACTCGTTCAAGCAATTCGAGCGCGCGCTGCTGAGCTGCTTTGCCCTTGAGCCCGAGGTGCTGGCGCAGCACTTCTTCGATCTGAAACCCCACCGTGTAGCTGGGGTTGAGTGCGGTCATCGGGTCCTGGAACACCATGGCCAGGTCCTTGCCGATCAAGCGGCGACGCTGGCGTCCCTTGAGGGTCAGCAGGTCCCGATCGGCAAACCGAAGGTGATCAGCCGCAACCTTGCCCGGCGCGTCGATCAGGCCCATCAAGGCCATCATGGTGACGGATTTTCCGGAACCGGACTCGCCAACGATGGCCAGCACTTCGCCTCGGTCGACGCTGAGGTTGAGGCCGTCGACCACCGGCGGCGCGCCGTCGTCTCCAAAACGTACCGAGAGATTCCGAATTTCGAGGAGGCTCATGGACGATTCTCCTGCATACGCACTGATTTTGAGTCGCGCATCAATGAACTCCTTATGCGGCGTTCTTCAGCTTCGGATCCAGCGCATCGCGCAGGCCATCGCCGAGCAGGTTGATCGCCAATACACTGAGCAGGATCGCCAAGCCGGGCAGCGAAACTACCCACCAGGCGCGCTCGATATAGTCCCGCGCCGAGGCCAGCATGGTTCCCCATTCAGGGGTCGGCGGCTGCACGCCCAAGCCGAGAAAGCCCAGCGCCGCAGCGTCCAGGATGGCCGAGGAGAAACTCAGCGTGGCTTGCACGATCAGGGGCGCCATGCAGTTCGGCAGTACGCTTATGAACATCAGCCGGAGCGTGCCGGCGCCCGCCAGCCGGGACGCGGTCACGTAGTCGCGGTTGAGCTCGGTCATCACCGCCGCACGGGTCAGGCGCACGTAGGCAGGCAGCGACACGATGGCGATGGCGAAGATGGTGTTGATCAGGCCTGGGCCGAGTATCGCTACGATGGCAACCGCCAGCAGAAGCGAAGGCAGGGCGAGCATGATGTCCATCGAACGCATGATGAACGGGCCCATTCCGGTGGGGGAGAATCCAGCCATCAGCCCCAGCAGAATGCCGGGCACCAGCGAGAAGATGACCGAGGCCAGGCCGATAAGCAGCGACAGGCGCGCGCCATGAATCAGGCGAGACAGCATGTCCCGCCCAAGTTCGTCGGTGCCCAGTAGAAACTGGGACGTACCGCCCTCTTGCCAGACGGGAGGTGTCAGCAGGAAATCCCGGAACTGCTCGGTGGGGTTGTAGGGTGCCAGAGCCGAGGCGAACAAGGCGCAGACCACCAACAGCACCATGAAAGCCAGGCCACCTAGCGCGCCCTTGTTGCGTTTGAATGCACTCCAGAACTCTCGGAGCGGCGATGGGTAATAGGTCATCGGCTCGGCGGCCGGCAGGGTTTCAATGCTGCTCATCGTCTGGCCTCCTTAGCGTTGGTGACGAATACGGGGATTGGCCAGACCGTAGAGAATGTCCACGGTGAAATTGACCAGAATGACCAGACAGGCGACCAGCAGAATGCCGTTCTGCACCACCGGGTAGTCCCGCGCGCCGATGGATTCGATCAGCCACTTGCCGATCCCCGGCCAGGAGAAAATCGTCTCGGTCAGCACCGCTCCGGCCAGTAGCGTGCCGATCTGCAGGCCGAATACGGTGAGGACGGGGATCAGGGCGTTGCGCAAGCCATGAACGAACACCACACGGTTCGGCGACAGGCCTTTCGCGCGAGCCGTGCGGACATAATCTTCGCGCAACACTTCGAGCATCGCCGAGCGGGTCATGCGCGCAATCACGGCCAGGGGGATAGTCGCGAGCACAATCGCTGGCAGAATCATGTGGTGAAGGGCGTCCAGAAACGCGCCTTCTTCATCGCTGAGCAAGCTGTCGATCAGCATGAAGCCGGTAACAGGCGGTATGTCGTACAGCAGGTCGATACGCCCAGATACGGGCGTCCAGCCGAGGCCGACGGAGAAGAACATGATGAGGATCAGCCCCCACCAGAAAATGGGCATCGAATAGCCGACCAGCGAGACGCCCATTACGCCATGGTCGAACAGCGAGCCGCGTTTAAGCGCTGCGATCACGCCGGCCAGCACGCCAAGGGTGCCGGCAATGATCAGCGCGGCGAGCGCCAATTCGAGGGTTGCGGGGAACAGCGTGGTGAATTCTTTCCAGACGCTGGTGCGGGTGCGCAATGACTCGCCCAGATCGCCCTGGGCCAGGTTACCGATGTAATCCAGGTACTGCATATACAGCGGTTTGTTCAGGCCGAGGCGCTCCATGGCCTGGGCGTGCATTTCCGGATCGACCTTGCGCTCGCCCATCATCACTTCCACCGGGTCGCCGGGGATCATGCGAATCAGAGCGAAGGTCAGCAGGGTGATGCCGAAAAAGGTCGGAATCAGCAAACCCACTCTGCGGGCAATGAAGCTGAACATCGTGGAGAAACTCCTGGTAAAGCCTTGCATGATCGATGTACGACCAAGGCGATTACGAATCGGCGTAGAGGACCGGAAGCCGCATGGTTGCAAACACCATTGCCAAATTGCGGTCCTGCGAGCGAGGCATGCAGAGTTGACGCCCCGGCAAGCACATGGCTTGCCGGGGGCCTGTCATCGTCAGCGCTTGTTTTCTACAC
>NZ_AGSX01000018.1 GCF_000235745.1 Stutzerimonas stutzeri SDM-LAC
TGCAGCGCGCAAGCTGGCCGAAGAAAACGGCATCGACCCGAACAGCGTGAAGGGCACCGGCAAAGACGGGCGCGTCACCAAAGAAGATCTGGTCGCCGCTATCGAGGCCAAGAAGTCCGCCCCGGCCGCAAGCAAGCCTGCTGCCAGCACTGCTGCTCCAGTCACTACTACTGGTGGTGATCGGACCGAGAAGCGCGTGCCGATGACCCGCCTGCGTGCCAAGGTCGCTGAGCGCTTGGTCGAGGCACAGTCGAACATGGCGATGCTGACGACCTTCAACGAAGTCGACATGACTGAAGTCATGGCACTGCGTTCGAAGTACAAGGATCTTTTCGAGAAGACCCACAATGGCGTACGCCTGGGCTTCATGTCCTTCTTCGTCAAGGCGTCCGTCGAGGCGCTGAAGCGCTTCCCGGCGGTCAACGCCTCGATTGATGGTACCGACATCGTCTATCACGGCTATCAGGACATCGGCGTCGCCGTTTCCAGTGACCGTGGTCTGGTCGTACCGGTCCTGCGCAATGCCGAGCTGATGAATCTGGCTGAAGTTGAAAGCGGCATTGCGACCTTTGGCAAGAAGGCCCGTGACGGCAAGTTGTCGATCGACGAAATGACCGGAGGTACCTTCACCATCACTAACGGCGGTACGTTTGGTTCGATGATGTCGACCCCGATCGTCAACCCGCCGCAAGCCGCCATCCTGGGCATGCACAACATTCTGCAACGCCCCATGGCCATTAATGGTCAAGTGGTCATTCGTCCGATGATGTACTTGGCGCTGTCCTATGACCATCGCCTGATCGACGGCAAGGAAGCGGTTAGCTTCCTGGTGACCATCAAGAACCTGCTGGAAGATCCGGCCCGTCTGCTGCTGGATATCTAAAAGACAGTTACAAGTAGCAAGTGGCTGCAGTACGAAAGGCTGCCCACTTGCGGCTTGTGGCGTGTCGCTTGCCGCTTAGAAAAGAGGATTCGTAATGAGCCAGAAATTCGACGTCGTCGTGATCGGTGCAGGCCCCGGCGGTTATGTTGCAGCCATTCGCGCGGCGCAACTGGGTCTCAAGACCGCCTGTATCGAAAAATATCAGGGCAAGGAAGGCAAAACAGCCCTCGGTGGAACCTGCCTGAACGTCGGTTGCATCCCGTCCAAGGCACTGCTGGACAGCTCCTACAAGTTTCACGAAGCCCATGAGAGCTTCAAGGTCCATGGCATCAGCACCGGCGAAGTGGCCATGGACGTTCCGACCATGGTGGCCCGCAAGGACCAGATCGTTAAGAACCTCACCGGCGGCGTTGCTGGCCTGTTGAAGGCAAACGGCGTGACCGTGTTCGAAGGCCACGGCAAGCTGCTCAGCGGCAAGCAGGTCGAGGTTACCGGCCTCGACGGCAACACCCAAGTGCTGGGTGCGGAAAACGTAATCCTGGCGTCCGGCTCCAAGCCGGTCGACATTCCGCCGGCACCGGTTGACCAGAACATCATCGTTGACTCCACTGGAGCACTGGATTTCCAAAGCGTTCCGGCCAAGCTTGGCGTCATCGGCGCTGGCGTTATCGGCTTGGAACTGGGCTCGGTGTGGGCGCGTCTGGGAGCTGAGGTTACCGTTCTCGAAGCGATGGACAAGTTCCTGCCTGCCGCTGATGAACAGATTTCCAAGGAAGCTTTCAAAGTCCTGAGCAAGCAGGGGTTGAAGATTCTGCTTGGCGCTCGGGTCACTGGCTCTCAGGTGAATGGCGATCAGGTTACCGTCAACTTCACCAACGCTGATGGCGAGCAGCAGCAGACCTTCGACAAGCTGATCGTTGCAGTCGGCCGCCGTCCGGTGACCACCGATCTGCTGGCCGCTGACGCAGGTGTCGATATGGACGAGCGCGGCTTCATCTTCGTCGACGATCAGTGCGCAACCAGCGTGCCTGGCGTTTACGCCATTGGCGACGTGGTCCGTGGTGCCATGCTCGCGCACAAGGCTTCGGAAGAGGGTGTGATGGTTGCCGAGCGCATCGCCGGTCACAAGTCGCAAATGAACTACGACCTGGTTCCGTCGGTCATTTATACCCATCCCGAAATCGCTTGGGTCGGCAAGACCGAGCAGGCGCTGAAGGCTGAGGGTGTTGAAATCAACGTCGGAACCTTCCCGTTCGCTGCCAGCGGTCGTGCCATGGCGGCCAACGACACGGCTGGCTTGGTCAAGGTCATCGCCGATGCTAAAACCGACCGTGTACTCGGCGTACACGTCATGGGGCCGGCTGCGGCTGAACTGGTCCAGCAGGGCGCGATCGGCATGGAGTTCGGTACCAGCGCTGAAGATCTCGGCATGATGGTCTTCTCGCATCCGACCATGTCCGAAGCACTGCACGAAGCAGCACTGGCGGTGAATGGTCACGCTATTCACATCGCCAATCGCAAGAAGCGCTAAAAGCGCAGCAGCAAATGGCGGTATGCACCGGACTCAGCATCTGGTGCAGCCGCCGAATACCTTCGCGCAAGGTATTACAGGTCCTTGAAAGGTATCAGCGATAGTTTTCAGCGACTTGCGGCGACGCCACCAATGAGTGACGTCTGATGCACATCAAACCGAACGGTAGCTAAGATGAATCTTCACGAATATCAGGGTAAGCAACTGTTTGCCGAGTACGGATTGCCAGTTTCCAAAGGCTATGCGGTTGATAGCCCGAAGGAAGCGGCGGAAGCCTGTGACCACATCGGTGGTACTGAGTGGGTTGTTAAAGCCCAAGTGCACGCCGGTGGCCGCGGCAAGGCGGGTGGCGTAAAGCTGGTTCGTAGCAAGGACGAAGCCCGTGCATTTGCCGAACAGTGGCTGGATAAGCGCCTAGTAACTTATCAGACTGACGCCAATGGTCAGCCAGTTAGCCGGATTCTCGTTGAAGCGTGCACTGATATCGAGAAAGAGCTGTACCTGGGCGCCGTGGTTGATCGCGCTACCCGTCGTGTGGTCTTCATGGCCTCCACCGAAGGCGGCGTCGACATTGAAAAGGTCGCCCACGATACACCGGAAAAAATCCTCAAGGCGACCATCGATCCACTGGTTGGCGCTCAGCCATTCCAGGGACGTGAGCTGGCATTCAAACTCGGTCTCAAGGGCGATCAGGTCAAGCAGTTCGTCCATATCTTCGTCGGCCTTGCCAAGCTCTTCGTTGACTACGATCTGGCCTTGCTGGAAGTCAACCCGCTGGTCATCAAGAAGGACGGCAACCTGCATTGCCTCGATGCCAAGCTGAACATCGACAGCAACGCCATTTACCGTCAGCCCAAGCTGCGCGGTATGCAGGATCCGTCGCAGGACGATCCTCGCGAAGCGCACGCTGCCAAGTGGGAGCTCAACTACGTCGCTCTAGACGGCAATATCGGCTGCATGGTCAACGGTGCCGGGCTGGCGATGGGCACCATGGACATCGTCAACCTGCACGGTGGCAAGCCTGCGAACTTCCTTGACGTCGGCGGTGGTGCGACCGAAGAGCGTGTGACCGAAGCGTTCAAGATCATCCTCTCCGACGACAACGTCGCGGCGGTACTGGTCAACATCTTCGGCGGTATCGTTCGCTGCGACATGATTGCCGAAGGCATCATCGGTGCGGTGAAGGAGGTCGGCGTCAAAGTGCCAGTAGTTGTGCGTCTGGAAGGCAACAACGCCGAGCTCGGCGCCAAAATGCTGGGTGAAAGTGGTCTGAACATCATCGGTGCGACCAGCCTGACCGATGCGGCCATTCAAGTCGTCAAAGCCGCGGAGGGCAAGTAATGAGCGTCCTGATCAATAAAGACACCAAGGTCATCTGCCAGGGCTTCACCGGCTCGCAGGGCACCTTCCACTCTGAGCAAGCAATCGAGTACGGCACCAAGATGGTCGGCGGCGTAACGCCCGGCAAGGGCGGCACTACGCACCTCGGTCTGCCAGTTTTCAATACTGTTAAAGAAGCGGTCGAAGCGACGGGCGCTGATGCGTCGGTTATCTACGTTCCGGCACCCTTCTGCAAAGATTCCATCCTTGAAGCCGTGTTCGGCGGGATCAAGCTGATTGTCTGCATCACCGAAGGCATTCCGACCCTCGACATGCTGGAAGTGAAGATCAAGTGTGACGAAATGGGTGTTCGCCTGATCGGGCCGAACTGCCCGGGCGTAATTACCCCCGGCGAGTGCAAGATCGGTATCCAGCCGGGTCACATCCACCTGCCTGGCAAGGTCGGTATCGTGTCCCGTTCCGGCACCCTGACCTACGAAGCAGTCAAGCAGACCACTGATGCCGGTTTCGGTCAGTCGACCTGCGTAGGTATCGGTGGCGACCCGATTCCAGGTTCGACCTTCATCGATATCCTCAAACTGTTCCAGGAAGACCCGCAGACCGAAGCGATCGTCATGATTGGCGAGATCGGTGGTTCGGCCGAGGAAGAGGCTGCGGCGTACATCAAGGCAAACGTCACCAAGCCAGTGGTTTCCTATATCGCAGGCGTAACTGCTCCGGCTGGCAAGCGCATGGGCCATGCGGGCGCGATCATCTCCGGTGGTAAGGGAACGGCGGACGAGAAGTTCGCTGCGCTGCAGGATGCTGGCGTGAAGACCGTTCGCTCGCTTGCCGATATCGGCAAAGCCCTGGCGGAGATCACCGGCTGGGAAGTCAAGCAGGCCTGATCTTCACCCGGTGATGCCCGATGCCAGTCAGCCTGTCTGACTGGCATTTTTGTTTCGGCAGGGCAACAAACGGCTTCGTAACATCGTCGTATCGAACCCGGCCAACCTGCGTCCGGCTTCTGCGCCGTCTCTCTGGCAGAGCCTTGGTTCCTCGCCCTTCATGGGCCATTTCGGTTAAGGTGCGTGCTTTTTTCAGACGACTCGGTATGGGTCGTAGCTGGAAGCAAGCGCTTGATTCGTTCTGCGCGCCGGAATCTTCTGTAGTGGTGATAGTTCAATGACTCGACTGAAAGGCCTCGATTTGCTGGCTCTTGGCTTCATGACGTTCGCGCTGTTTCTCGGCGCCGGCAACATCATTTTTCCTCCCAGCGCTGGGCTGGCTGCAGGGCAGTCACTCTGGTCTGCCGCGTTGGGTTTTTTGCTGACAGGCGTCGGTTTGCCCCTGCTGACCGTGGTTGCGCTGGCACGGGTCGGTGGCGGCATGGATCGCTTGACGGCCCCACTGGGGCGTGGTGCCGGCACGCTGCTGGCGGTTGCGGTGTACCTGGCCATTGGTCCGCTGTTCGCGACGCCCCGGACGGCGGTGGTTTCGTTTGAAATGGGGATTGCGCCCTTTAGCGGCAACACAGCCATACCCCTTTTCGCTTATACGGTGCTGTTCTTTTCAGCGACGTTGTTCCTGGCAGTGAATCCAGGTCAGTTGGTTAACCGGGTCGGCAAGTTCATCACGCCGGTGCTATTGGCTGCACTATTGGTGCTGGGCGGCGCTGCGGTGCTCGCGCCGGCTGGCGACGTCGGGGTTACCGCTGAGAGCTACCGCAACAGCCCCTTGCTGAAAGGGTTTCTGGAAGGCTATCTGACAATGGATACGCTCGGCGCGCTGGTATTCGGCATCGTGATCGCGACGGCGATCCGTGATCGCGGCGTATCCGATCCGGCGCTGGTGACCCGCTATTCGGTGGTTGCTGGCGCCATCGCCGCGCTTGGCCTGTCGCTGGTTTACCTGGCGTTGTTCTACTTGGGTGCGACCAGTCAGGGCATTGCTGCGGAGGCGCAGAACGGCGTACAGATTCTCACGACCTATGTACAACATACGTTCGGTACTCCCGGCAGTCTGTTGCTTGCGGTCGTGATTACGCTGGCCTGTCTGACTACCGCCGTCGGACTGACAACCGCCTGTGGCGAGTTTTTCAGTAGCCTGATGCCGGTTAGCTATCGCACCGTTGTAGTGGTGTTCACGTTGTTCAGCCTGTTGGTAGCCAACCAGGGCCTGACACAGCTGATCAGTGTGTCAGTGCCAGTACTGGTCGGGCTCTATCCTCTGGCGATCATGCTGGTGGCACTGAGCTTGCTGGATGGCTGCTGGGTTTCGCCCCGCCGAATTTTTGTCCCAGTGATGGCTGTGACATTGGTTTTCGGTGTCGTGGATGGGTTGGCAGCGGCAGGCTTCAACGATCTGGTTCCAGTTCTGTTCACCCAATTACCGTTGGCTGCGCAGAGCATGGGCTGGCTGGTTCCAGTGCTGGCGACTCTGGCGATTGCGTTCGTGATGGATCGGCTGCTCGGCCAGCGCCGACTCGCCTCATGACGCCAGTCCGCAAGTAAGATTGGCTGTCTAGACGCCTTGGCCAGCGGTTCCGCTGGCTATAATCAGGCGCACGTGTCCAGAGGAATTATCATGCTGATTCCCAATCATTTGCTGCCTCATCTGATAGCTGTCGCGTGGTTCGTGCTGTGCTGGGCCGGCTACACCCGCTACGCAAGCTGGCGAGGCAGGGACACGGTGTGCCTTGCTAGCGTCCTGCATCTGTATCGGCAGGACTGGATGCGGCGCATGCTGCTGCGCGACAACCGTATTGCCGATGCCAATGTGATTGGCAATCTGGAGCGCAATGCGGGATTTTTCGCATCCAGTACTCTGATCATCCTGGCGGGTGTGCTGACCGCGCTGGGTGCGTCGGAACGTGCTGTTTCGCTGTTGGCAGATCTGCCATTTGTACAGCCGGTCAGCCGCGGGCTTTCCGAAATCAAGCTGTTGGCGTTGGCAGTTGTGTTCGTTTACGCATTTTTCACTTTTAGCTGGTGCATGCGGCAGTACAACTTCGCGGCAGTGCTGGTGGCCTCGGCGCCCATGGCAGGTGAGCGCAACGTAAGTGATCTCGAGCGCAAGTCCTTCGCCGAGCGAGCTGCCCGTGTGATCTCGATGGCCGCAAACCAGTTCAACTTCGGCCTGAGGGCTTATTACTTCGGAATGGCTACCTTGTCCTGGTTCATCCATCCCTGGTTTTTCATGGTGGTGACGGCCGGTGTGGTGCTGGTTCTGTACCGGCGAGAGTTTCATTCCGATGTACTTAAAGTGATGGTTTTCACGCCAACCTTGCCGGTCGAACAGCCTAAGGAGTAGGGCTCGCGCCGGGAGAGCCGGTAAACTGTGTGGCTTAATCCTTTCTGAGAGTCCGCATGAGCGATAGTCCGATACTGGAGCGTACCCAGCGCTTCCTTTCCCTGTTACGCCACTGTCAGGTCCTCGGCATGCGTGTCGAGCAAGCTAACGCCAAGGGACTCACGCTGCGCCTTCCGTATAGCGAAAAGATTGTCAGCAATCCTGAGACCGGACGCATTCACGGCGGAGCGATCACGACATTGATGGATACCACTTGCGGCATCTCGACGGCATGTGCACTGCCGGAGCTCGAGATCTGCCCGACGCTTGATTTGCGCATCGACTACATGCATCCCGCCGAGCCGAATCACGATGTGTTTGGCTTTGCCGAATGCTATCGCGTAACACCGACGGTGATTTTTACCCGTGGAGTCGCGTATCAGCGCGATATCAATGAGCCAATCGCCCACGTGGTCGGCGCGTTTATGCGCATGGGCAAGAACAGCTTCGTAGCAGCACCGGGGACGACGAAATGAGTACTCTGGACCTCGACGCGTTGGTCAGCGAGGCTCACGCCAACAACGATTACGATGCGCTCTTGAATATGGTTCCGTACGCCCGGCTCATCGGTATCGAGTGCCTGCGACTGGGCGATGAGATGGTTTTTCGGCTTCCGAAGAATCAGGACAACATCGGAAATCCTACGCTTCCGGCGATCCACGGCGGCGTGATTGCCGGCTTCATGGAACATGCCGCGATGCTCCACCTGCTGATGTTCATGGGGGCGCCACATTTGCCCAAAATCATCGACTTCTCGATAGATTATCTTCGAGCGGGTCACTATCGTGACACCTTTGCCGCGTGCCAGGTCTGGCGCCAGGGGCGTCGTGTGGCCAATGTCGCCGTGACAGCCTGGCAAACCAACCAGGCTGAGCCGATCGCGACTGCGCGTTGCCACTTCAAGGTCAACGAGCCTTGATAGGCCTGCCGGCGCCACTGTTGTCTCGAAGGTGTTGAATGGATGCGTTGCTGATACTGGCTGGGCTGCTGCTGATCGTAGCGGGCCTGGTCTGGTTGATCGTTCTGGCGTTCGGTACGGGCTTGTTGTGGGGCGTCGGTAGCCTGCTACCCCCGGTGACTCTGCTGTATATCGTGCGTTATTGGAGTATCGCCCGGAAGGCGGTAGGGCTGTCCGGTTTGGGCTTTATCCCTCTCGTCGTTGGATTTACCTTGCTTGCCAACCACGAGCCGGAGCGTATCGCGGCCATTACCAGTCTCGAATGGCTCGAGACGGATGAACAGACGCAGAGCCACCAGCTGAGTTTTCTTCTGCACGGCCGGCTCGATGGCCGCTCGTTCAATCCGCAGTTCGGCAGTTACATTGATGGCGTGCTCACGTTGCGCGAAGGTGACCAGTTGTTCGCCCTGCAGGAAGTGAGCATTCGCCTCGGTACAAAACCTTCTGGTGCCGTGCAGGTCGATGTGCTTCCGGGCGATGTCGATCCCGTCCCGGAGATCGAAATCAACTGGATGCGTCCAGAGCAAGAGCTTCCTGAGGCGCGCCGAATCCAGAGCGGCTACACCTTGCATCTGGACCTGCAGCCGGTGTCGCCGAACAAGCTGGCCGGTGACTTCCATCTGGTCTTGCCGGCCCATTTCCAGACGAGCCTCAGTGGCCACGTTGAACTGTTCACTGACGAGTTGCGCTATCGGGCAGGCCAGGTCGATCTGACTCATGACTCGGCCGACACACTCGCCTATGTGGTCAGCGATCATTTGCAGCGGCGGTTCGAGACGCGCGCGGTGACCATCGAAACCCTGGCTCCTGTCAGCTTTCCGGCGTCGAGCCTGGTGCTCTCGGTGCGAGCCGAGATCGAGCGGCGCGAGCGTCTGTTCGAGCTGAATGTCAGCAAGGGTGAGCAGGGCTGGGCGGTAGAGGATGATAGTTATCCGCCGCTGAGTCCTGCAGTCGAAACACCGCTCAAGGTTGCTGCCGCTCAATCAGACTCACTCCCGGAAAGCTCCGCCGCGTCCCGGGTCGATCGTCGTCAGCGGTTTTCCCTGGCGCGGTTGCTGCGTAATCCGGCACGTTATGAACACCTGCACATACGCGCGCAGACCAAGCGAGGCGGAGTCGCGGAAGGGCGCTTCAAGGGGCTCGACCGAGATGGCAACCTGACGATCCGCCAACGGCTGAAGGGCGCGGGAGAGGCCGTCTTCAATCTCAGTCCGGACGATATCGCTTTGCTCGAGCTACTCGAGCCTTAGTCACTGCTCGAACGCGTCTGCACGAACATCGCAGTCCCCTTGCATGGGCTGCACTTGAATTCCCGGGTCAAGCCCCCATCTGGTTGTCATCGCCGCAGTCGCGGTCCGTGCCATTGACGATGTGGAGTTTGCAAGACGATGAGTGTGGAGACTCAAAACAAAGAAACCCTGGGCTTCCAGACCGAAGTGAAGCAGCTGCTTCACCTGATGATTCACTCCTTGTATTCGAACAAGGAAATCTTTCTTCGTGAGTTGATTTCCAACGCCTCGGACGCTGCCGACAAGCTTCGATTCGAAGCACTGGCCAAGCCTGAACTGCTTGAGGGTGGGGCCGATCTGAAGATTCGCGTCAGCTTCGATAAAGATGCCAAGACTGTCACCCTTGATGACAACGGCATAGGCATGAACCGCGAAGATGTCATCACCCATCTGGGCACTATCGCCAAGTCGGGTACAGCTGATTTCATGAAGCACCTGACCGGAGACCAGAAGAAGGACTCACACCTGATTGGTCAGTTCGGCGTTGGCTTCTATTCCGCCTTTATCGTGGCGGAGCAGGTTGAAGTGTTCAGCCGCCGCGCCGGGACGGCTGCAGAAGAAGGTGTGTACTGGTCTTCGAAAGGTGAGGGCGATTTCGAAGTTGCCAACATCGACAAGCCAGAGCGTGGCACCCGCATCGTTCTGCACCTCAAGTCTGGCGAGGAAGAATTCGCTGATGGTTGGCGCCTTCGCAACATCATCAAAAAATACTCTGACCACATTGCGCTGCCGATCGAATTGCCGAAGGAATTTCATGGCGAGGAGAAGGACAAGCCGGCCGATACCGAGTGGGAAACCGTCAACCGAGCCAGTGCGCTTTGGACCCGCCCACGCACCGAGGTGAAGGACGAGGAGTACCAGGAGTTCTACAAGCACGTCGGGCACGATTTCGAGAATCCGTTGGCTTGGAGTCATAACAAGGTTGAGGGCAAGCTTGAATACACCTCGCTGTTGTTCGTGCCTGGCCGCGCGCCTTTCGATCTGTATCAGCGCGAAGCACCCAAGGGACTGAAACTCTATGTCCAGCGGGTCTTCATCATGGATCAGGCGGACGAGTTCCTGCCGTTGTACCTGCGCTTCATCAAGGGCGTGGTCGATTCCAACGATCTTTCTCTGAACGTTTCCCGCGAGATCCTGCAGAAGGATCCGGTCATCGATTCGATGAAGTCGGCGCTGACCAAGCGTGTGCTCGACATGCTGGACAAGCTGGCCAAAGACAAGCCGGAAGACTACAAGAACTTCTGGAAGCAGTTCGGCCAGGTACTGAAAGAGGGGCCGGCGGAAGATTTCGCCAACAAGGAAAAGATTGCCGGTCTGCTGCGTTTCGCTTCCACCCACGATGGTTCCGGTGAGCAAAGTGTGTCGCTGGCTGATTACCTGGGTCGCGTCAAGGAAGGCCAGGACAAGGTTTACTACCTCACTGGCGAGTCCTATGCACAGGTCAAGAACAGCCCCCATCTGGAAGTCTTCCGCAAGAAGGGTATCGAGGTGCTGCTGCTGACCGATCGCATCGACGAGTGGTTGATGAGCTACCTGACCGAGTTCGACGGCAAGCAGTTCGTCGACGTCGCGCGTGGTGACCTTGACCTCGGAAAGCTGGATACGGAAGAGGACAAGAAGGCTCAGGAAGAAATCGCCAAGACGAAGGAAGGACTGGTAGAGCGTCTCAGGACAGCGCTCGGTGACGAGGTTGCGCAAGTGCGCGTGTCCCATCGCCTGACTGATTCGCCAGCAATCCTGGCGATCGGTGAACAGGACCTGGGCTTGCAGATGCGCCAGATCCTCGAAGCCAGTGGGCAGAAAGTACCGGAGTCGAAGCCGATTTTTGAAATCAACCCGGCACACCCGTTGATCGAGAAGCTTGATGCCGAGCCGGACGAAGATCGTTTCGCCGACTTATCACACATCCTCTTCGATCAGGCTGCACTCGCGGCTGGGGATAGCCTGAAAGACCCTGCCGCTTACGTGCAGCGTCTCAACAAGCTATTGGTTGAACTGTCGGCTTAAATTGTCAGCGTTATGAAGGAGGCCCGTCAGTGACGGGCCTTTTTTCGTTTTGGCCGGACGGGTTCGATCATTTGAAAGAGGGTGCGCTATTCGTTGAGCCATACGACCTCAGTGAACCGCCTAGAGGTGAGGTGGTCTATCCGCTTGGCTGTTAGGAGGTCATTTGTTGTTTAACTTAAGAAACTGTCTGGCGGCGTTCTGTTTGGTCGCGTCGATCGCACCGGTTCACGCACGCGACTATCACTACAGCGACGCTCATCTGCATTTCGTTGATTTCTTCCAGGAAAGCGACGGGATGAGCAGGCTGCTCAAAGCCATGGATGCTGGCAATATCGATCACGTGATGATCAGCGGGATCCCTGTCGCCAAGAAATGGCATGAGAACGAACCCAAGCGACCACGTTATTACGCCGGTGACGATGCGCCGGTCTATTGGTATAGCGCGACCGACGTAGTGGTTGCTGCTGCGCTGAAAGGGCTGGACGAGCAGGAGCGGCGAAGATTCCATCCGTTTCTGTCTGGCTTCAACCCTAACGACAAGAATGCCGATGCGCATATTCGTCGGATGCTGGATCTGGATCCAGGTCTCTGGCAGGGCCTAGGTGAGATATTTACCCGGCATGATGACGTCACCGCTCTAACCGAAGGCGACACCCCACGCGCCAACAACGAAGCGCTGACACGTGTCTATCATCTCGCAGCCGAATACGATCTGCCGGTGATGTTGCACTCCAACATCACATCCAAGCGTGAGCGCAACCCGCTTTATCTAAGCGAACTAGAAGAGGCGCTGCGAAACCATCCGCATACGCGTTTCATCTGGGCGCATGCGGGGACGAGCATGGAGCTGCATCGGCATCAAGAGAAGCTCGAGTTCCTGCTCCCCACCGTCACGCGACTACTGGACGATTACCCGAACCTTTACATTGATCTGTCCTGGACCATGCTTCGACCCTATCTTCTGGATGAGTCGGGCACGCCGGATCCAGACTGGGTAGCCTTGGTTAAGCGACATCCAGCACGTTTCATGATTGGTTCCGATGTCGTAGGTCGTTTCGATGGACTGGGGGAGGGCATGCGCGCTTTCGATGCTTTTCTTGACGCTTTGCCTGAGCCCGTTGCGCGTAAAGTCGCGCGGGATAATTTTCTCGATGTATTACCAGGCAGGGTTGATTCAAGCCGTTAAATCCAATGAGGCGGGTCGTAGGTTATGGGGCGGAAGGAGCCCGCTCGTCCGGAGCCTGACCGGTTGGTCTTTTTCTTGACGCCAATCAATCAAGTATTCTTCGGCGGCTCCGATACGGGGGATGTAACCGCTGCGTGCCTGCAGCGACATCATGGAGCAGGAATTCCCATGTCGATTCGCAATCTGAAGGTTTCAACTCGTTCCGCTATAGGCTTTGGCCTGATCGGCGTCATCGTACTCGTGCTTGGTTTGTTCTCCTTGAGCCAGATGTCTGGCATGCGCAAGGAGTCCGGCGAGGTCGATCAGAACTGGCTGCCGAGCATCATCAGCCTAGGCGATCTCAATATCGCGATGCTGCGCATCCGCGCGTTGACCATGCGGTCGATGCTGGTCGAGGGCGAGGAGCTTGCCTCATCCAAGCAATCATTGGACAAGCTCGCCGATGAGATCGGTGCGCTTAATGCCGCTTACGCAAAGCGTCTCAGCACCGCTGAGGAAAAGGCTGCGTACGAGCGCTTCGTAAAAGCGCAGAGCCAATATTTCACCGAGCAACAAAAGTTAGTCCAGTTCGTCTTCCAGGGAGCGCGGCAGCAGGCGATTGAGATCATGAACGGCGCGATCAACTCCTATGCAGACGACATGACTCGCGCCTTGTTGGATCTCCAGAAGATCAATCGCGACGAGGCTGGCAATGCTGCGGATCGTGCCTTAGAGGTATACGAAACAGCGTTTAGGTGGGTGATCATCACTATCATCCTGGCTGCTATAGCGACCGTCATTCTTGCGCTGCTATTTACTCGCAGCATCGTCCGCCCTCTAAACGAAGCTGTGTCGGTTGCCGAAACAGTTGCCTCTGGGGATTTGACTCAAGATTTCAACATCGAAGGCAAAGACGAGCCCGCGCGCTTGTTGACTGCGCTTAGAGCCATGCAGCAAAGCTTACGCAGCACCATCCAAGGTATTGCAGATTCATCCAGCCAGCTGGCTTCGGCTGCTGAAGAGTTGAACGTGGTGACCGAGGACTCGACGCGCGGTCTGCATCAGCAGAATCATGAGATCGAATCAGCCGCGACTGCGGTAAACGAGATGACCGCGGCGGTGGACGAAGTGGCACGTAACGCAGTGGCAACTTCTGAGGCATCGCGTGAGTCCGACGTGACCGCACAGCACGGCCGCCAGCAGGTCATCAAAACCGTCGAATCTATCGGCCTATTAGCGGGTGATGTTACGACCACCGCGACCCAGGTTGAGCAGCTTGCGGGTCAGGTGCGTGATATCAGCAAAGTACTGGATGTGATTCGCTCGATTGCCGAACAGACCAACCTGCTCGCGCTGAATGCCGCCATTGAGGCGGCAAGAGCTGGCGATGCGGGGCGGGGCTTTGCGGTGGTCGCTGACGAGGTAAGAGCGCTGGCACATCGTACCCAGCAATCCACCCAGGAAATCGAGCAGATGATTGGCGACGTTCATCAAGGCACCGATAAAGCGGTTACGGCTATGCAGAACAGCAACGAGCGCGCCCGCGCTACGCTTGAGGTTGCACGCACTGCCGGCGATGCGCTGGACGGCATTACTCGTGCTATCAGTCAAATCAGCGAGCGCAATTTGGTAATTGCCAGCGCATCGGAGGAGCAGGCTCAGGTAGCACGTGAGGTCGATCGCAATCTAGTCAACATTCGCGACCTGTCGCTGCAGTCTTCTGCGGGCGCCAACCAAACCAGCGCAGCAAGCCAGGAGCTGGCCTCGCTTGCAATCAATCTTAACGAGCTGGTGGCGCGGTTCCGCGTCTGATTTGCCCTGTGATTACGATGCCCCGATAAGGGGCTTCGTTTTTTCTGCACCGCTGCAACAGTGGCTGTGGTTGCCGTTTTGTTCCTAAAGCTGGGCAGGGCGGGCGGAGATGCGTACTATCTGGCGTTTTTCGCAGGGCGTTGACCGCCGTCTCCAGGGCGACGGGCCTCGCCTGAATCAGCCGTTTACGCCGAGGCTCCGCCATGTCCAACTCCTCATCCGTTCTATTGCGCGCCTATAAGCGTGTCAGCCTGGTCACGCAGATCGTGGTCGGCCTCGTTGCCGGCTGCTTGCTGGCATGGCTTTGGCCGGAGGCCGCGGTCTCAGTCAGTTTACTGGGAAGCCTGTTTGTTGCGGGATTGAAGGCTGTCGCACCCGTTCTGGTTTTTGTCCTGGTTACGGCATCGCTGGCCAATCACAAGCGGGGCCAGCCAACGCATATTCGCCCAATTCTGGTGCTCTATGCGTTGGGCACGATCAGCGCTGCGGCAGTTGCGACTATCTCCAGCTTCATGTTTCCGACCAGTCTGACGCTGGTCAGCCAGGCGAATGACGTCATACCGCCTGAAGGCGTGGGGGCTGTGCTAAGGACGTTGCTGTTCAACGTAGTGGATAATCCGGTCCATGCACTGATCGAAGGTAATTTTATCGGCATTCTGGCGTGGGCGATTGGCCTCGGATTTGCGTTTCGACATGCTCGTCAGAGCACCCGTGATCTGATCGCCGATGTGTCGGACGGTGTGACGCTGATCGTCAAGGTCGTTATTGGCTTTGCTCCCCTGGGCATTTTCGGTTTGGTCGCCGGGACCCTTGCCGAGTCCGGTTTTGAAGCGCTGGCGGGCTATCTGCAGCTCCTGCTGGTGTTGGTGGGCAGCATGCTGTTCATGGCATTTGTAGTGAACCCCTTGCTCGTGTTCTGGCAGATTCGCCGCAATCCTTACCCACTGGTGCTCACCTGCTTGCGGGAGAGCGGCATAACCGCATTCTTTACCCGCAGCTCAGCTGCCAACATCCCGGTGAACATGCAGTTGTGCGAACGACTCCGGCTGCACAAGGACACCTACTCGGTTTCGATACCACTTGGCGCGACCATCAACATGGGCGGTGCGGCTATCACCATCACGGTGCTGACACTGGCGGCTGTGAACACGCTGGGCATCGCGGTGGACATCCCGAGCGCTATTTTGCTCAGCCTGCTAGCGGCGATCTGTGCCTGTGGTGCCTCTGGTGTCGCTGGAGGCTCGCTGTTGCTGATTCCGCTGGCTTGCAGCTTGTTCGGGATTTCCAACGACCTGGCGATGCAGGTCGTAGCCGTCGGTTTCATTATCGGTGTGATTCAGGATTCGGCCGAGACCGCGTTGAACTCCTCGACAGACGTGCTATTTACCGCCGCCTCCTGTATCGCGCACGGAGATGTGGACGGGGCCGAGCAGGCTTCCTGATCGAGTTGAGTTCCGGCCAGATCGCGTTCCGCTCAGGTTACGCGATCCACTAATGCGATTTGCTAGTGATCAAAACAACAACGGCGCCCTTAGGCGCCGTTGTTGTTGCAGCGGGTGTCGAGTCGATCAGCCTTTCCAGCGCTTCAGTACCAATGTCGCGTTGGTGCCGCCAAAGCCAAAGCTGTTACTCATGACGGTGTCGATCTTCGCATCTTCGCGAGTTTCGCGAACGATGGGCAGATCCGCGACTTCTGCATCGAGCTCTTCGATGTTGGCTGAGCCAGCAATGAAGTTGCCCTGCATCATCAGCATGCAATAGATCGCTTCGTGGACGCCGGCGGCCCCCAGTGAGTGACCTGACAAGCTCTTGGTCGAGCTGATTGCTGGGATCTTGTCGCCGAACATGTTGCGGACGGCCTTGCTCTCAGCGACGTCGCCCACTGGAGTGGACGTGCCATGGGTGTTCAGGTAATCAATGTCACCTTCCACCGTGGCCATTGCTTGCTGCATGCAGCGCAGCGCGCCTTCGCCGCTCGGAGCAACCATGTCATAGCCATCAGAGGTCGCGCCGTAGCCGACGATTTCGGCGTAGATCTTGGCGCCGCGCTTGAGTGCATGCTCCAGCTCTTCGACCACAACCATCCCACCGCCGCCGGCGATGACGAAACCGTCACGCTTGGCATCGTAAGCACGCGAAGCTTTTTCCGGTGTCGCGTTGTACTGGCTGGACAGGGCGCCCATGGCGTCGAACAGGCAGCTCTGGCTGTAATGTTCTTCTTCGCCGCCGCCAGCGAAGACCACGTCCTGCTTGCCCATCTGGATCTGCTCCATTGCGTGGCCGATGCAATGCGCACTGGTGGCGCAGGCCGAAGCGATGGAGTAGTTGATGCCTTTGATGCGGAACGGCGTAGCCAGGCAGGCGGAGACCGTGCTGCTCATGGTGCGCGGTACGCGGTATGGGCCAATGCGCTTGACGCCCTTGTCGCGAAGAATGTCGATGGCTTCCATCTGATTGATCGTGGAGGCGCCACCGGACCCAGCGATCAGGCCGACCCGCGGGTTTGAAATGTCTTCGGCGCTGAGGCCGGAATCTTCAAGGGCCTGCTGCATCGCCAGATAGGCATAAGCCGCCGCATCGCCCATGAAGCGCAGGACCTTGCGGTCGATCAGCTCTTCGAGATTCAGGTCGACTGAGCCGGATACCTGGCTGCGCAGGCCCATATCGGCATAGGCCTGATTGAAGCGAATACCGGGGCGGCTGGCCCGCAGGTTGGCGGAAACGGTGTCTTTGTCATTGCCGAGGCAGGAAACGATACCCAGGCCGGTGATTACGACGCGACGCATGCGGAAGTCCTTCAGAAGCTATCAGTAGATGTAAACAGGCCGACACGCAAACCTTCGGCGCTGTAGATCTCGCGACCATCCACGCTAACGGTGCCATCGGCGATACCGAGGACCAGAGAGCGGCTGATGGTGCGTTTGATATGGATGTTATAGCTAACCTTCTTGGCGGTCGGCAGAACCTGACCGAAGAATTTGACCTCGCCAGAACCCAGCGCACGACCACGGCCCGGGTTACCTTGCCAGCCTAGATAGAAGCCGACCAGCTGCCACATGGCATCGAGGCCCAGGCAGCCAGGCATGACCGGGTCCCCTTCGAAATGGCAGGCAAAGAACCAGAGATCAGGATTGATATCCAGCTCAGCAACCAGCTCGCCCTTGCCGTACTTGCCGCCGACTTCGCTGATATGAACGATGCGGTCGACCATCAGCATGTTCGGCGCGGGCAGTTGGGCGTTACCGGGGCCGAACAGCTCGCCGCGGCTGCAACGGAGCAGATCTTCCCGAGTAAAGGCCTGTTGTTTGGTCATGCGTATTCCTCAATGGTCCCTTTATGGAGGGCTTGCTGCGTTCATCCGACTCAAAATAGCGAGTCCGGTCATAAGACTAGTCATAGACTGCCACCTTGCGCTGAAAGTCACAGCGCAGGGATATGGGTACCGCTCGTTTCGACCAACCACGAGACAGCCATGGTGGAAACGGGCCAATACTTTAACACTCCTGATCCGTGACCACGACCATGTGACGTTCTGCCTCTATATAGACCATTGGTCAATGCCTCCTAGGACGCCTGCGCCATAGGTCGGCAACCGCGGCTGGAAATTGTAATCTGATGATTCCGCTGTCATCCCGGATGGCACTGGTTGCGCTCGAAGCGCTACGTATAATGCCGAGCATTGCACTTGGTGCCTAAACGGATTCCCCATGACTGAACAGCAACCCATAGCGGTGCTTGGTGGCGGCAGCTTCGGAACTGCTATTGCAAACCTGCTTGCAGAGAATGGCTACAGTGTCCGGTTGTGGATGCGCGATGCCGAGCAGGCCGAAAGCATTCGCACGCACCGCCAGAACCCCCGTTATCTGAAGGGCGTGACGCTGCTGCCAGCGGTCAACCCGGTCACCGACCTCGGGCAAACGCTGGTCGACTGCCAACTGATCTTTGTCGCGCTACCCTCCAGCGCGTTGCGCCAGGCCTTGTCCCCATATGCTGAGCAACTGTCGGGCAAAATGTTGGTAAGCACCACAAAGGGTATCGAGGCGCAGGGCTTCATGCTGATGAGCCAGATCCTGGAGCAAATCGCGCCGCAGGCTCGGATCGGGGTTATATCAGGGCCTAATCTGGCGCGCGAAGTGGCCGAGCATGCGTTGACCGCAACGGTTGTGGCCAGTGACGACGAGGCACTTTGCCGTTGCGTGCAGCAGGCGCTGCACGGGCGGACCTTTCGTGTCTATGCCAGCTCCGACCGGTTTGGCGTCGAGCTTGGCGGCGCATTGAAAAACGTTTACGCAATCATGGCGGGCATGGCCGCAGCCCTCGGCATGGGAGAAAACACTCGCAGCATGCTGATCACCCGCGCCTTGGCTGAAATGACTCGCTTTGCTGTTAGGCTCGGTGCCAATCCGATGACCTTCCTTGGATTGGCCGGAGTGGGCGATCTGATCGTTACGTGCACCTCGACCAAGAGTCGCAACTTTCAGGTGGGCCATGCGCTTGGCGAAGGCTTGAGCCTCGATGAGGCCGTGTCACGGCTGGGTGAAGTGGCCGAAGGGGTCAACACCATCAAGGTATTGAAAATCAAGGCGGAGGAGCTGCAGGTCTACATGCCACTGGTCGCGGGTCTGCATGCCATTCTGTTCGAGGGGCGTACGCTGGATCAGGTCATTGCGCTGCTGATGCGCGGCGAACCGAAGACCGATGTTGATTTCATTTCCACCGACGGTTTCTGATACGACAACGGAGCTATCAATGAACACATCACAACGCAGCGCAGAACGCGAGTCGCTGATTCTGCGCGCACTCTGGATGCTGATCTTCTTTTTTGTCTGGCAACTGGCCGAAGTGGTACTGCTGGTTGTTGTTGTGGCGCAGCTGGTGCTGCAAGCCGTGAACGGCAAGGCGAATGACAGCTTGCTGGAACTGGGTGACAGCCTCAGCCAGTACGTGGCGCAGATTGGCCGTTTCGGCACTTTCAATACCGACCGCAAGCCCTGGCCAATGTCCGACTGGCCCAAGCCACGGCCAGCCGACAGAGAAGCGGCGCCTCCGGTGCAGCCGGCCCCGTCGGAACAGGAGCCCCAGCCATGATGTTGTGGCTACTGCGCCACGGTGAAGCCGAGCCCCGGAACCGGACCGATGCCGAGCGTAATCTCACGGCTGCTGGTCGAATCGAAGTGGAGGGCGCCGCCGCGCATCTGCAAGGGCAGCCTTTGCAAGCCATTCTTGCTAGCCCCTATCAGCGAGCGCAACAGACCGCTGAAATCGTTCGGCAGGCGCTCGGTTTTGCCAATCCGGTGGAAACCGTGCCCTGGCTCACGCCGGAATCTGATCCGGCCGATGCGCTGCTCTATCTCGACCGTCGCAGCGAACAGCATGTGCTGCTCGTCACTCATCAGCCTTTTGTCGGTGTGCTCGGTGGCTGGCTGATCAGTGGTCACCGTGACGCGCCCATTCCGATGGCCACCGCCAGCTTGGCCGAGTTGGAAGGGGAGTATGTTGCGGCGGGATTGATGCGTCTGGTTGGGCTGCGGCACCCGGTCTGATGGCAACACCTCAACTACCGAGGCTGCGCCTGCTATCGCAGGTGACCTGCCACCGAACAAAACAACAACAGGAGCGCAACATACGTGAGCATTTGGCAACGTCCACCGAGCCTTGAGCAACTCAACGCCAACCGGCAGAACACCATTGTCGAGCTGCTCGATATTCGCTTCGAAGCGGTTGAAGAGGACAGCCTCACAGCCAGCATGGTCGTGGATTCCCGCACGCACCAGCCTTATGGTCTGCTGCATGGCGGCGCGTCGGTAGTGCTTGCCGAGACGGTTGGCTCAATGGCCAGCTACCTGTGCATCAACCCAAATCGATTCTATTGTGTCGGCCTGGAAGTAAACGCCAACCATATCCGCGCGGTGCGCAGCGGTCGCGTCACGGCCGTCTGTCGTCCGGTCCATCTTGGACGCTCCAGCCACGTCTGGGACATCCGGCTGCATGGGGATGACGGCAAGCTGAGCTGCATTTCGCGTTTGACTGTTGCGATCGTTCCTCTTGGCGAAAACAGCCCGCAGCGTGCAGAGGCGTCGTAGACGCCCTGTTTGGCCGGACTGCCTTTGCTTCTGCCGCTTCGGCCGATTGCTGTTAAGGGAGGGGGCGCCAGACAATGGCGGTCGTTCCCATTCAACCGCATAGAACTCATGACGCAACGCATTTTCTTCGCCCACGCCAACGGTTTTCCGTCCGCGACTTATCACAAGCTGTTTGAAAACCTGACGCCTGAGTACGCGATTACCTATCTCGATCAGCACGGTCACGACCCGCGCTTTCCAGTGGATGACAACTGGCAGAACCTGGTGCGCGAGCTCATTGAGCAGCTTGTCGTGTTGCAGGAGCCAGTTTGGGGCGTCGGGCATTCGCTTGGCGGAATGCTGCACTATCACGCCGCCTTGCAGCGGCCGGAACTCTACCGTGGCGTGGTCATGCTCGACTCGCCAATGCCGACCTGGCTCGATCAGACGTTGATCTGGGCGGGCAAACGTTTTGGTTTTATTGATCGCCTGACGCCTGCGGGTCGCACTTTGGGCCGTCGCGAGCAGTTCGGCTGCGTCGATGAAGCGCGGCGTTATTTTGCTAGCAAAAAACTGTTTCGTGCTTTCGATCCTGCTTGCCTGGACGCCTATGTCGAGCATGGGCTGGAGCCGACCGAGCAAGGCGTCCGCTTGCGCTTCGATCCGGAAACGGAGATTCGGATCTATCGCAGCGTGCCGCATGTGACGCCCGGCTGGCCCCATGCACTGAAGATGCCGCTGGCTGTGGTGCGGGGACGAGCGAGTCGAGTGGTGCTGCCTCATCACCTTTACCTGCTACGGTTGGTTGCTCACGGCGAGGCGCACACCTTGGCTGGCGGGCATATGTTTCCGCTCGAGCGACCTGATGATACTGCGGTTCTACTCAGGCAATTGTTTGGTCGCTGGAGCGAACTGGATAGAAGAGGCGCTGCATGAGTGTCACGTTCGAAGAGATCCGTCTGAGCCTGCCTCATATCGAGGTGGCAGCCCACCTGTACGGTCCAGAAGACGGCCAGCCCGTCATTGCACTGCACGGCTGGTTGGACAATGCCGCCACCTTTTCTCGTTTGGCGCCGTTGCTCGATGGCGTTCGGATTGTTGCGCTGGATCTGCCGGGGCACGGTCATTCCGATCACCGACCGCTCGGTGCTGCCTATAACATCTGGGACTATGCCCACGATGTGCTGCAGGCCGCCGAACAGTTTGGCTGGAAGCGATTCTCCCTTTTGGGGCACTCCATGGGCGCCATCGTGTCGGTGTTGCTGGCCGGTGCCATGCCCGATCGGGTCGAGCGGCTGGCCTTGATCGATGGGGTGATTCCCTTTACCGGCGAAGCCGAAACTGCGCCGCAGAAGCTCGGCGAATCGCTACAAAAACTGCTCGCAGTGGATGGCAAGCGAAAGCCGGTTTACGCCAGCTTCGAGCAGGCGGTCGCGGCACGCATGAAAGGTGTGGGGGCAGTTAGCCGCGAGGCGGCTGAACGGCTTGCACAGCGAGGGCTGATGCCGGTTCCCGGCGGCTATACCTGGCGCACCGACGCGCGCCTGATGCTGCCATCGTCAATGCGCCTGACGCGCGCGCATGCGCTAGCCTTCGTGCATAAGGTCGCGTGCCCGACGAGCCTGATCCTGGCAGAACAAGGTCTGCTTACCCAGCCGGCCATGCGCGAACTGACCGAGGCCTTGCCGTTCGCACTGCATCGGTTGCCCGGCGGCCACCATCTGCACTTGGATGATCAACCTGGGGCAGAAGCGGTCGCGGCGGTTTTCAACCCGTTCTTCGCAGGTTGAGCCGAGCCAGGATTGGGTTACGCAAGAATCTGTCGCAAAGCCCCGCTTGACTTGCTTTTGCCAACTGGTGACGCTGGGCTATCGCTTCAGCAGAGATCCCTCAATGATTGACCTCCATACCATTGCCTTCTCCAACGGCCTGACCGCGTCGTCGGTGGTGATTCATTGAAGTGCCGCATGCGCGTTATATCGATAGCAGCGCTGGTTTTTGCAGTCAGCGCCGCTTATGCAGCCGACCCGCCAGGTAGCAGAGATTTCGAGATCCTGCCGCGGTATCCGCAGTCCGAAATCGTGGCGTTCAAAGAGCGGGACGTGCTGGACCGAACCTATCCTCTGGACTCGATTCGGCGCATCAGTGGACGGCTGCGAATGAGCGATCAGGTCACCGCCAGCGGCCATTTGACCGCGGTGACCTATCGGTTGCCAGATGTTCATACGGGCATCGAGGCGTTCGAGCGGTCGCGCAGCCGCCTGTTGCGCGAGGGCGCCGAGCTGCTCTTCTGGTGTGAAGGGCGTGAATGCGGGTCGAGCAGCCTCTGGGCCAATGAAGTATTTCACCGCTCGACTCTTTACGGCCCGGAGGCGAGGCAGGCCTATCTGCTGGCCCGGCTACCAGGCGATTCGGACCGGCTCATGGCGCTGTATGGCGTTACCCGCGGCAACGGCCGTCCCTATCTGCAAGTGGAGCAGTTCGAGCCGGATGAGCCGCTCGGTATCATCCTGCCGAACCCGGGCACCCTGTTGCGCCAGTTGAAAAGCTCCGGCGAACTCTGGCTCCCCCGCTTGCCGCCAGAACCTACGGCGGAGTGGGGGGCGCTGCTGGCGAACGTGCTACGGCTCGACAGTACGATACGGGTCGCGCTGGAAGGCAAGGGCGCTGCGGCTTGGTACGAAGCGCTTACGCAAGAGCGGATCAAGGCGCGGCGCATGGAGGCCGAGGCCACCGACGAGAATGGGCTGCGTATCAGGCTGTTGCGTTGAGCGTATGTTTCAGACTGCAATCGCCACTGCTTCTCCTGGTGCGCTTTGCTCTAAAGTGCACCACCTTCTTCCATAGGTAACAGCATGCTCAACAATGATCGTCTACTGGTGCAGATTCTGCTCCTGGTGCTGCTCGGTGCCTGTGTGTGGGTGCTCGCCCCGTTTGCCTCGGCGCTGTTCTGGGCAGCGGTGCTGGCTTTTGCCAGCTGGCCGATCATGCGCGTGCTGACTCGCTGGATGAAGGGCAATTCCACCCTTGCCGCTACCTTGTTGACTGGCGGTTGGATGGTGCTGGTCGCCGTCCCGCTGGTCTGGCTGGGGTTCAACATTGCCGACCAGATTCGCGAGGTCAACGTGCTGGTGCACAACCTTCAGGTGCAAGGGCTGCCGGCACCGCCTGCATGGCTCGCTGAACTGCCCCTGATCGGCGATAGCCTGCTGAGTCTCTGGAACACTCTCGACGAGCAAGGTACGGCCTTCTTCGCGACGATCCGACCCTATGTCGGCCAGGTGGGCAACTGGCTACTGGTGCGCAGTGCGCGGGTTGGCGGCGGTATGCTGGAGTTGGCGCTTAGCCTGGTGCTGGTGTTCTTCTTCTACCGCGACGGGCCGAAACTGGCAGCGTTCGTCCATAGCCTGCTGCATCGGCTGATCGGCGACCGTGCCGATCACTACCTGGAATTGGTCGCCGGTACGGTTCAGCGTGTCGTCAACGGTGTGATTGGTACGGCGGCTGCGCAGGCGATTCTGGCGTACGTCGGATTCAGCATTGCGGGCGTACCCGGTGCGCTGATCCTCGGTCTGCTGACATTCGCTTTCAGCTTCCTGATGATCCCGCCCCTGATCTGGGGGCCCGCCACGCTCTGGCTTGCCTGGCAGGGGCAGTACGGCATGGCAATCTTTCTGGGTGGCTGGGGCTTGTTCGTCATCAGTGGCGTGGATAACGTGCTGAAGCCCTATCTGATCAGTCGCGGTGGCAACCTGCCGTTGGTGGTCGTGTTGCTTGGCGTGTTTGGTGGCGTGCTGGCGTTTGGTTTCATGGGATTGTTCCTGGGCCCCACGCTGCTCGCAGTTGCTTACAGCCTGCTGGAAGACTGGCTGGTCAAGGAAGTGCCGGGCGTCATCGCGCCAGCAAAACTTCGCGGCGATCAAGGCGAGAATGCAGCGGCCCACGACTAGCCAGTTGCTGACAACGCTGTCGCCGCGGGTTGTCAGCGTTCACGTCGCTAGAGCTGCTCGTGCTCGTACTTGTCGAGCGCGTCGCTGGCAATGATCTGCCCCAGCTTGATCAGCTCAGGTGCTTTGTAGAATTCGTAGAAACGGCAAGCACGCTTGGGAATGTTGACCAGCACGTTGGGCGGGTAGCCGGCGATCTTGTATTGCGTCAACGAGGATTGCATCACTTCAAAGCTCTGGTTGATCAGCTCCAGCAATGATGCCGGGCCACCCACATCGATCACCATGGAACCCTCGGCCGATTTTGGCGCGCTTTGCCCTGTAGGCGCGGCCGGGGGTTGGCCCGCACCGGGCCCGTCGATGGCGGTAAGTTCGGCTATTTGCTCCTCAAGCCCCTTGCTGCGCCAGAACGGCAGGTGCGAGCTGATCGAGTTGACCATCGCATCGAAACGTCCCGGCCGGACAATCTCCGGAAGCGGGTATTGCCGATGGTTGTTGGCGTTGAGGTTGACGGCGATGATGATGTCGCTGTGGCTCGAGACCACCGGCACGATAGGTAAAGGGTTGAGTATCCCGCCATCGACCAGCATCCGGTTGCCTTGCATGACCGGTGTGAACAGGCTCGGGATGGCTGCCGAGGCGCGCATCGCCAATTCCAGATTGCCTTCCTGAAACCAGATCTCCTGCTGATTCGTAAGATCAGCCGCAACGGCGGTGAAGGGAATCGGCAAGTCCTCAATGTTGATCGAGCCGAGCATCTCTCTGATCCGTCCGAAAATCTTCTCGCCGCGTATCGCCCCGAGGCTGAAACTTGGATCGACCAATCGCAGCATGTCGAAGTAGTCCAGGCTTTCGATCCATTCGCGGTACTCCTCCAGCTTGCCGGCTGCGTAAATGCCGCCTACGACTGCGCCCATCGAACAGCCTGCGACGCAGGTGATCTCGTAGCCACGGGTCTCGAGCTCCTCGATTACGCCGATGTGCGCATAACCCCGAGCGCCCCCCGAACCCAATACCAGTGCGACCTTGTTGCCCATGTGATTCTCCGTGTGGCATTGGGTGGTAGCTTCAAGCTTCGAGCCGCCAGCTTCAAGCTAAAGCGAAAAGCAGGCTTGTTCCATTACATGCCCATCGGCCGATGACGCAGCGACGCGGTCACCAGCCTTGCTACAATCGTCGCCCGTTTTGCCAGCATCACGAGAGTCTTTTCCAGATGAGCGAACCCATCCGCCTCACCCAATACAGCCACGGTGCCGGCTGCGGCTGCAAGATTTCGCCCAAGGTGCTGGACGTGATCCTCGCCGGCAGCGGCGCGCAGAACCTCGATCCCCGCTTGTGGGTCGGAAATGCCTCGCGTGACGATGCTGCGGTTTATGGCATCGACGATGAGCGCGGGGTGGTATCGACCACCGATTTCTTCATGCCGATCGTCGATGATCCCTTCGATTTCGGCCGCATCGCCGCAACCAATGCCATCAGCGATATCTACGCGATGGGCGGTGACCCGCTGATGGCTATCGCGATCCTGGGCTGGCCCGTCAATGTGCTGCCGCCGGAAGTGGCCCGCGACGTCATCGCAGGCGGTCGGGCCGTGTGTGAAGCCGCAGGCATTCCTCTGGCTGGCGGGCATTCGATCGATGCGCCTGAGCCAATATTCGGTCTGGCCGTGACCGGTCTGGTCAATAAGAGCCAGATGAAGCGTAACGACACCGCCTCGGTCGGCTGCAAGCTCTATCTGACCAAGCCCTTGGGAATAGGCATTCTCACTACCGCGGAGAAAAAGGCCAAGTTGCGCCCCGAGGATGTCGGCAGGGCACGTGACTGGATGTGCACGCTCAACACGCCCGGTAGCCGCTTCGGCAAGCTCGACTGCGTGCGGGCAATGACGGATGTCACCGGGTTCGGGCTGCTTGGGCATCTGGTCGAAATGGCCGATGGCAGCGCTGTGACGGCGTGCATCGATTACGCCCGTGTGCCGCGTCTGGAAGGTGTCGAGTATTACCTCGAACAAGGCTGTGTCCCGGGCGGTACCGGACGCAATTTCGAGAGTTATGGCGACCGTATCGCCGCCATCGACGAGGTGCAGAAGCAGTTGTTGTGCGACCCGCAAACCAGTGGCGGATTGCTGGTGGCGGTTGCCCCCGAAGGCGAGGCAGAGTTTCTTGCAGTCGCCGCCGAACTCGGCCTGGTGCTCCAGCCTATCGGTGAGTTGATCGAAGCCGGTGCCTTTGCCGTTGAGGTACGTTAATGCGTGGCGATACCGATAATTTTGCTGAGCTGTTCCTCAACGATGTGCCGATGATGGATGCACGAGCGCCCGTGGAATTTGCCAAGGGCGCGTTCCCCGGCGTGGTCAACCTGCCGCTGATGAACGATCTTGAGCGGCAGAAGGTCGGCACCTGCTACAAACAGCAGGGCCAGCAAGCGGCGATCGAACTGGGCCACCGGCTCGTGAGCGGTCAGGTCAAGGCCGAGCGCATTCAGGCTTGGGCCGACTTCGCGCGCAACAATCCTCAGGGCTATATCTACTGTTTCCGCGGTGGACTGCGTTCGCAGCTGGTCCAGCAGTGGCTCAAGACCGAGGCCGGAATCGACTATCCTCGCGTGACCGGCGGCTACAAGGCGATGCGCCACTTCTTGCTGGAAACCATTGAGCATGCCGCCGCGCATCACAATTTCGTACTGGTTGGCGGAATGACCGGGACCGGCAAAACCGAGGTGCTGGCGCGTCTGGACGACGGTGTTGATCTGGAAGGCATTGCCAATCATCGCGGCTCCAGCTTTGGCAAGCGCGCCACCCCGCAGCCGGTGCAGATCGACTTCGAGAACGCCCTGGCGATTCGCTTGTTGAAGATGCAGAAAGCCGGTGCCAGCCAGTTCGTGCTGGAAGATGAGGCGCGGCTGGTCGGACGCTGCTCGATACCGCTGCCCTTGTTTCAGGGTATGCAGCGCTATCCGCTGGTCTGGCTCGAAGACAGTTTCGAGGGGCGGGTCGATCGTATCCTCAAGGATTATGTGATCGATCTCTGCGCGGAGTTCACCGCTGAGTACTGTGAGGAAGGCTTCACCGCGTTTGCTGAGCGTTTGCAGCAAAGTCTGGTCAATATCAGCAAGCGCCTCGGCGGCGAATGCTACACACGGCTGGCGGCGATCATGGATCAGGCACTTGCCGAGCAGGCGAGTAGCGGTTCGGTTGAGCTGCACCGCGGGTGGATCGAGACGTTGTTGAGGCAGTACTACGATCCAATGTACGGCTACCAGCGCGAAAGCAAAGCCGCCAGGATCGAATTCGTAGGGCAGCAGGACGCGGTCGTCGAGTTCCTGCGCGAACGCGCCGCGGGTCAACAAAACTGAGCAGGTCTCGAAAACGAGGACGTATCGATGAAGAACATAATCTGTCTATCGCTGATGGCGCTGGCGTTGTCCGGTTGCGCCGCCAAGACTGCCTATCGCGACAGTTGCGCCTCCCAGCTGAACGCCGCCTGGGAAGAGCAAAGCCTGGCCGAGGCGGAAGGATTCGCCGGCACCGTGAGCTATTCCAAGGCGCTGGCATTGCTGACCGGCGCCAAGACCCAGCAACAGTTCGAGGCCTACCGAGGCTGTGTGGAAAAGGCTAAGAAGGCACGTTTCTATCTGCGTGAGTCGCGCGCCGGCCGCTGATGTCGCTGCCATCCTGTGGCAGTCGCCTGGCTGCCACTTCCTAATCCATCGGTTCCTCGCAATTACTGAACCGACTCACCAGGGACTCTCATGCAGCTTGATTTTTCCACGCTTGCGCCGGTCGAGGCCTATCGATGGCTAGCGTCCACCATTACCCCGCGACCGATTGCCTGGGTCTCGACTTGCTCGACAGCGGGCGTCAGCAATCTTGCGCCGTTCAGCTTCTTCCAGGTCATCAGCAGTAACCCGCCAACGTTGCTGATCAACGTCGGTCTGAAGGACGGCCTGCCGAAGGACACCGCCCGCAACGCGCAAGACACGGGCGAACTCGTTGTGCAGCTCGTCAGCGCCGAGCAAGCCGAAGCGATGAACGCCTCTGCGGCTGCATTGCCCCATGGCATCAGCGAATTCGAGCACTGCGGTATCGTCAGCGAACCGGCCAGCCTGGTGAAGGTGCCGCGGGTCGCCGGCGCACCCGTTGCCTTCGAATGCCGTGTCGCGCAGATCCTGCCGTATCCGACCGAGTCGCCCAATTGCCAGCTCATCTTTGCCGAAGTGTTGCGGGCGCACATAAACGATAGCGTTCTCGATGAGCGTGGCCGCATCGATTCGGCCCGGCTCGATCTGGTCGGCAGACTTGGCGGTGCGGCATACAGCTATACGCGTGAACGTTTCGAGATGCAGCGACCCTAGCCCCTAGTAGCTCAAGGATTTCCGACCGCTTGGTCATGGCTGCCGGTTCAGGCAGTGAGGCGGCCCAACGTCAGCATCCGTCGGGATCAAGCGCCATATCACAACTTCGCAACATCAATTTTTCACCGCTTTGCCTGTGCTGGGCCGGGTCAGTAGGATCGACGGAACGAACAAAGGAGAGTTGCATGCGCACCCGATTGGATGTCTGTCTGCGAGCGGTCAATGACGTGCTGCTCGGCAAGCAATCGCAGGTGCGATTGGCCATGGCTTGCCTGCTGGCGAAGGGGCATTTGCTGGTGGAGGACCTGCCCGGCATGGGCAAGACCACCTTGAGCCACGCGCTTGCGAGGGTGATGGGGCTGGACTTCCAGCGCATCCAGTTCACCTCCGACCTGCTGCCGGGCGATGTCCTCGGCACCTCAGTATTCGACAAGGAAAGCGGCCAGTTCGTGTTTCATCCAGGGCCCATCTTCGCCGAACTGGTGCTGGCGGACGAAATCAACCGGGCTACACCGAAAAGCCAGAGCGCGTTGCTTGAGGCCATGGAAGAAGGGCAGGTCACTATCGAGGGCGCGACGCGGCCTTTGCCGGAGCCCTTCTTCGTGGTCGCTACGCAGAACCCGGTCAGCTCCGGCGGCACTTTTGCCTTGCCTGAATCGCAGTTGGATCGCTTTCTCATGCGCCTTTCGCTGGGCTACCCGGCCAAAGCAGCAGAGAAAGCACTGCTGCTCGGCGACTCGCGTCGTGACCTGCTTGCCCGATTGCAACCCCAGCTGGATCGCGCCGAGCTCGCCGCTATCCAGCAGGCGGTGAGCGCCGTTCGCGTCAGTGATGCGCTGGTCGATTACGTTCTGCGCCTGGTTGAAGCCACGCGTACCCAGCCGCAATTCGCCTGGGGCCTGTCACCTCGAGCGAGCCTGGCGCTGCTGGCAGCAGCGCGCGCATGGGCCTTTCTCGACGGCCGGGATTACGTAATTCCGGAAGACGTCCAGGCTGTGTTGCCCTCGGTGGTCGGCCATCGGTTGCGCGAGCGCGCCGATGCGACCGGGCATGGTGGCGGCGCTCTGGTGCAATGGTTGTTGCGCGAAGTGCCGGCGCTGTAATGCTGGCTTTGCCGGACTGACGGGAGGCGGCCATGCGCGTGCTACCACGGCTACGAGAACGCTGGCTGCTGAAACGCATCCCTCCGGGCCCGAGCATACGCCTCAACCAGCGGCGCATCTTCATCATGCCCACGGCGGTCGGTATGAGTTTCCTGGTTGCCCTGCTGTTGATGCTGCTTGCCGCGATTAACTACGAGAACAGTCTGGCTTACGCCCTGACGTTCCTGTTGGGCTCGGTGTTCGTCGTGGCGATTTTGCATACCTGGCGCAACCTGGCTGGGCTCGAATTGAAAGCGGGGGGCTCGGAAGCGGTTTTCCTCGGCGAGCAGGCCCGCTTGCGGGTGCGTCTGGAAAGCCGGGGTCGCCTGTACCAGGCCGTCTCGGTGGGTTGGCCTAAAAGCGGCTTGCAGTTGGTCGACGTGCCGGCAGCAGGGACCTGCGAGCTGGAATTGAGCCTGCCCACCGAGCACCGTGGCTGGCTGAGACCAGGACGGTTACGCGTGGAAAGCCGATTTCCCTTGGGCATTCTGGTGGCCTGGAGCTGGGTAGACCTGCAGCAGGCCGCACTGGTGTATCCACGCCCAGTCGCAGGCGATCCGCCAAAAATCGGCGGGCACGCCGATGAGCGCGATGAGGGGTCGCTGGCCCAGGGCAGCGGTATCGACGATTACCAAGGCTTGCGCCCCTGGCAACCGGGCGACTCGAGAAAACGTTTGAACTGGAAGGCCTACTCTCGAGGGCAAGGCTTGCTGGTCAAGGATTTCACTGCGCTGTCCGGCGAGGACCCGTTACTGGATTTCACTGCACTCGACGGCGACATTGAATCCCGATTGTCGTTGCTCTGCCACTGGGTAGTGGAGCTGTCGGCGCGCCAGCAGCCCTTCGCCCTCCATGTCGCCGACACCACCATCGAAGCTGGCGTTGGCGTAGAACACCGCAACCGCAGCCTTCGGGCATTGGCGTTGTTTGGACTGCCATCTGTGGAGCCGAAATGAGCAGTTTGCAGCCCATTCCGCGCAATGGCCTGATCTGGCTGCTGGTAGCGCAGGTGCTGGTGATCTTGCCGCATCTGGCCCATCTGCCGTTGTGGATCATTGGCCTCTGGCTGGGTTGCGCGGTCTGGCGGGTGCAGATATTCCGCATGCGTGCGAGATACCCGCGGGGCTGGGTGAAGGCATTGATGATGCTTGGTGCCGCGTTGGGCGTGTATTTCTCACGCGGCGGGCTGATCGGACTCGACGCTGGCGCGGTGCTGCTAATCGCCGCATTTATTCTCAAGCTCGTGGAAATGCGCAGCCGTCGCGATGCTCTGGTGCTGGTGTTTCTTGGCTTCTTTGCCGTGGTGACCAGTTATCTGTTCAACGACGGATTGCTCGCCGGGCTTTACAGTCTGGCGCCAATCATCGCACTGCTGGCGGCGATGATCGGCCTGCAGCAGAGCCCAACGGGTACGCATCCCTGGCCGACGCTGAGGCTGGCCGGCTCGTTGCTCCTGCAGGCGATCCCATTGATGTTGGTCCTGTTTGTGCTGTTTCCGCGCTTAGGTCCGCTCTGGTCGTTGCCGCAACCGAAAGACCGCGGCGTGACCGGTCTGGCAGACAGCATGTCGCCCGGCGATATGGCCGAACTGAGTCGATCGAGTGCGCTGGCATTTCGCGCCAGCTTTGAAGGCCAGATCCCCGAGCGGGACCAGCTGTACTGGCGTGCGGTCACCTTCGAGCGTTTCGATGGGCGGCGGTGGTCTCAATCTTTCTCATCGCAGCTTCCCCGCGCCCCGGAATGGTCGCCACGGGGCGCGCCTGTTGCATACAGCATCGTCATGCAGCCCAGTGGGCGGCCGTGGCTGTATGCACTGGACGTGGCGCAGGTAACTGAAGGCGACGTGCGACTGATGAGCGACTTCCACCTGGCGCGCCCACGGCCGGTTGAGAAGCCGCTGCTGTACCGGGCGATATCCTGGCCGGAGGCGCTGCGTGAACCCGGTGCCGGACCTGCGATTCTCGGACGAGCATTGGAGTTGCCGCCGTCGGGTAACCCCCGCAGCCGGGCATGGGCGGCTGAACTGCGTCGCCGGCACCAGACACCGAAGGCAACGGTGCAAGCGCTGCTCAGCCATTTCAACCAGCAGCCGTACAGCTATACCTTGCGCCCTTCGCCGGTGGGCGAAAACATCGTCGACGATTTTCTCTTCGATACGTTGAACGGATTTTGCATTCATTACGCAGGCGCGATGACTTTCGTGCTGCGCGCGGCCGGTATCCCCGCGCGGGTGGTCGCTGGCTATCAGGGTGGCGAACTCAACCCTTCGGGCAACTATCTGTCGGTGCGTCAACTCGATGCCCATGCCTGGGTTGAATATTGGGAGGCGGGCAGCGGTTGGGTCAGTGTGGATCCGACATTTCAGGTCGCGCCGGAACGGATCGAAGGCGGGCTAGAGGAAGCGCTTGGCGCTGAGCAGGACCTGATCGAAGGCGCCATGATGGATCTGCGGCGTTACCGCGACATTGGCTGGCTGAACGACCTGCGGTTCGGCTGGGACAGTCTCAACTACGGCTGGCAGCGCTGGGTTCTCAACTACCAAGGCGAGAGGCAACTGGAGCTGTTGCAAGGATTGTTCGGCAAGGTCGACGCCCGCAAGCTTGGTTTATTGATGGTCGCCTCGGGAGGTTTGCTGGTAGTTCTGCTGGCGCTTGCGCTCCTGAAACCCTGGCGCCGGAAACCGGATGCACAGCTGCGTCAGTTCCAGCGTTTCGAGCAGTTGCTGGTGCGCCATGGCATCACTCGACGGGCAGGCGAGGGCCCGCGCGACTTTGCCCAACGCGCAGCAGAGCAACTGCCAAGTGTTGCCGCCCAGATTCGGGCATTCGCCGGATTGTATGAACGGGCCCGCTATGCGGGCCAACCAACCGACCCGGCTGAGATGAAGGCCGCGCTCGGCAGGTTGCGCCGCCAGCTGCCCTGGCGTGCCAGTGCGAGCAAACAGCGGGGTGACATCGACGGCGAGCATCCATAGCTGCTCGCGATGGCACGACATCACCAGATGTTCGGCAATGCCAGCGCGCGCCTGCACAGCGATAAGATAAACCCCAATAACAACGAGTCGAGGTGGCAATGACCCTGTCCGAACTACTACAAGCCGTGCGTGAAGCTCCCCAGGATGTCGTCGTGCCGTCCAGCTGGGGGCAGGGGCGAGCCGGCTTCGGCGGGCTAGCGGCGGCGCTGGTATTCGAGGCCATGCAGGCCAAAGTGCCGGGTGATCGTCCGGTGCGGTCGTTGTCCATCAGCTTTGTTGGGCCGCTTGCGGTTGATGTGCCGGTCAGCTTCGAGGCTGAGGTGCTGCGCGAAGGCAAGGCGGTCAGTCAGGTACTCGGCCGTGCCATGCAGAACGGCCAAGTCGTAACCCTGGTGCAAGGCAGCTTCGGCGCTGCGCGTCTCTCTGCCGTCAGGGTGGAGGCTGAGCCGGCGCCAGAGCTGCCGCCAGTGGAAGCTTGTCAGGAATTGCCCTACATCAGCGGTGCCACGCCTGAGTTCACCCGCCATCTGGCGATGCGCTGGGGCATCGGTGGCCTGCCTTTTTCAGGCAATACATCACGAGAAATGGGCGGATGGGTTCGCCAGCGGGGCGAGGTCGATCGGGAGCCGGTAACCGTCTCGCATCTGCTTGCGCTTGTCGACGCGTGGCCACCGGCTGTGCTGCCACATCTGAACAGTTTCGCCCCGGGCAGCTCGCTGACCTGGACCATCGAGTTCGTCCAGCCACTGCCAATACTTGATACTCACGAATGGTGCCGGTACCGCGCCGTAATCGAGCACGCCCAGGATGGCTACGGTCACTGCGCCGCCGCGTTATGGACCGGCAAGGGTGAGCTGGTTGCCTTGAGTCGGCAGACGGTAACCGTCTTCGGCTAACCAGGGCACCGCCCGCTGGCTCGTTACGTCAGCGGGCGGGGGG
>NZ_AGSX01000017.1 GCF_000235745.1 Stutzerimonas stutzeri SDM-LAC
GGGGCGTGCGCGCGGACTCCAATCGTTCCGATTGGGTCCGCGGGGCTTCCGGAGAGCGTCGAACTGAATGCAGTTCCTTTCTTCCCGCAGGAAGATTATCAGTGCGGGCCCGCAGCGCTAGCCACCATGTTGACCCAGCGGGGAGTCGATACCGGGCCGGAGCAGCTCGTCAAGCGCGTCTATCTTCCGCAGCGTAAGGGCAGTCTGCAGGTTGAGATGGTCGCTGCCGCCCGGGCCCACGATCTGCTGGTGTATCAGTTGGAGCCACGGTTAGAGGCTGTGCTGTCTGAAGTGGCGGCCGGGAACCCGGTGCTAGTACTGCAGAACCTTGCCTTCGATCGCTGGCCCCAGTGGCATTTCGCGGTTGTGGTGGGATACGACCTGACGGCGCAGACCCTGGTGTTGCGATCCGGAACTACAAGACGCTGGACCGGAAGTTTTCGTCAATTCGAGCGAAGCTGGGCCAAGGGAAATCGCTGGGCTGTGGTAACGGTTGCGCCCGATCAACTGCCCCGTACCGCCAAGGAAACGGTGTGGCTGAAAGCTGCAAGTGATCTTGAACAAACGGGTCACGATGATGCTGCTCTGAGGGCCTATGAAAAGGCTGCGGAACATTGGTCCAGCGGCTTGTCCTGGTTCGTGCTTGCCAATGCCCGGTACGCGCAGGGCGACAAGCAGGCGGCGGAGCGAGCGCTGCGTACCAGCGTTCAGCGTGATAAGTCCTTCGCGGCAGGCTGGTTCAATCTATCCCAGGTGTTGGCGGAACAGGGTTGCCAAGACCAGTCTGCTACAGCGCTCGCGTGTGCAGCGCGACTCGCCCCAGACGACAAGCGATTCAGGGCGGAACTGCCCGCGGGGCGTGACGGGGCCAGCACGTGTGAGGCGCTTCCCGTGTGCCCGGTTCAGTGACGCATTAGAACCCGATTTTGTCCCGCAGGCTGTAGTAGAGCGCGCCGAGGGCGCTCAGCGGCGCGCTGAGCTTCTGTCCGCCGGGAAACGGGTAATGCGGCAAGCTAGCAAAGGCATCGAAGCGCTCGGCCTGTCCACGCAAGGCTTCGGCGATGACTTTCCCTGCGACATGGGTATAGGTGACCCCGTGACCACTGCAGCCCTGAGAGTAATAAAGATTGCCATCGAGCCGTCCGACCTGAGGTAAACGGGATAGCGTCATTAGAAAATTGCCGGTCCAGGCGAATTCTGTCTTGATGCCGCGCAACTGTGGAAACGTCTTGAGCATTTTCGGGCGGATGATTGATTCGATATCGGCCGGATCTCGCGCGCCGTAGACCACTCCTCCGCCATAGATCAAGCGCTTGTCTGCGGACAGGCGGAAGTAGTCCAGCAAATAGTTGCAGTCCTCAACGCAGTAATCCTGCGGCAGCAACGTCGCTGCGAGCTCTGGGTCGAGCGGCTCCGTAGCGATGACCTGGGTGCCGCAGGGCATGGATTTTGCGGCCAGTTCCGGAACCAGGCTTCCGAGATAAGCATTTCCTGCGACGACCACGAATTTGGCAGTTACCTGGCCATGTTGGGTATGTACTCGTGGGGCGTTTCCCCGGTCAATGCGGATTGCCGGGCTTTGTTCGTAGATGGCGCCGCCAAGCGATTCGACCACCGCCGCTTCGCCTAGTGCGAGATTGAGCGGGTGGATGTGGCCGCCCCCGTGATCCAGCATTCCACCTGTGTATCGGTCACTCGCGACGACGTTTCGAATACCGTCGTGACTGAGCATTTCCAACTGACCATAGCCGTAACGCTCCCAAAGCGTCTTCTGAGCCTCAAGGTGGTGCATCTGCTTAGAATTGAAAGCGGCGAATACGCCTCCGTCCTTCAGATCACAGTCAATGCCGTAACGCGCAACTCGCTCACGAATGATTTGCCCGCCCTCGAATGCCATCGCGCCGATCAGGCGTGCTTCATTGCTTCCGGTGCTGCGCTCGACCGTATCGATATCTCGGCTGTAGCTATTGACGATTTGTCCGCCGTTGCGCCCGGAAGCGCCGAATCCGACCTTGGCAGCTTCCAATATGACGACGCGAAAACCCTGCTCAAGAAGAAACAGTGCGGTCGATAGTCCGGTGTAGCCGGCGCCGATCACGCAGACGTCCGTCTCGACGCTATCGCTCAGAACGTCGCGAGCAGGTGCTGAGTTCGCTGACGCTGCGTAATAGGACGAGGGGTAGGAGACGTGCGACATTCTGGTTGTCCTGTTCCGAATATTTTACGAGATGCTATCTCGACAAGCCTCTACGATGCCAGAGCGACGCCAAAGGCGTTCTTCTTATCCAAAAATTACGAATATCAGTGGCTTAGCTAAAAAAGCGCTTGACTCCGTCAGGCGTATCTCTAAAATGCGCGTCCATCGGAGGCACATAGCTCAGTTGGTTAGAGCACCACCTTGACATGGTGGGGGTCGTTGGTTCGAATCCAATTGTGCCTACCAATTCCGAAAAGGGTCGCGCTAGCGACCCTTTTTTTATGCCTTGCTTGTCGGTGCGGCAGCTTTCTGAAAGTATCCGTGCTCCCATATTTCCAGTGACTTCGGTCCGTCTCGATCAGCCTTCGGGCTCCTGCCACCGTGCGGCAGGTCATTCGATGGATCGCTTTCCTGGCTCATCCCAACCCACGTGGCCTTTAGTAGGGGTCACCACTAGGAGAGGAGGCGCCATGCCCACCATTACTCTTCCTGACGGCAGTCAGCGTTCGTTCGATCATTCCGTTTCCGTCGCTGAAGTCGCCCAGTCAATTGGCGCTGGCCTAGCGAAGGCCACCCTTGCCGGTAAGGTAGACGGGCGGCTGGTCGATGCCTGCGATCTGATCGAGAGCGACGCGAGCCTGCAGATCATTACGCCGAAGGATGAAGAGGGGCTGGAGATCATTCGTCACTCTTGTGCGCACCTGGTTGGACATGCGGTCAAACAGCTCTACCCATCGGCGAAGATGGTCATCGGACCGGTGATCGCCGAGGGCTTCTACTACGATATCGCCTTCGAGCGGCCGTTCACGCCGGACGACATGGCTGCCATCGAGCAGCGCATGAAGCAACTGATCGATACTGAATACGATGTGATCAAGAAGGTCACGCCGCGTGATGAAGTCATCGAGCTGTTCCAGTCGCGTGGTGAGGATTACAAGCTGCGTCTCGTCGAGGATATGCCTGGCGAGCAGGCGATGGGACTGTACTACCACGAAGAATACGTCGACATGTGCCGTGGTCCTCATGTGCCCAATACACGCTTTCTCAAGTCTTTCAAACTGACCAAGTTGTCCGGCGCCTACTGGCGTGGCGATGCGAAGAACGAGCAGCTTCAGCGAATCTACGGCACGGCGTGGGCGGATAAGAAGCAGCTTGCGGCTTACATTCAGCGAATTGAAGAGGCTGAAAAACGCGATCATCGCAAGATCGGCAAACGCCTGGATCTCTTCCATACCCAGGAAGAAGCACCTGGCATGGTGTTCTGGCACCCAAATGGCTGGACTCTGTATCAGGTGCTCGAGCAGTACATGCGCCTCGTACAGCGTGAAAATGGCTATCAGGAAATTCGGACTCCCCAGGTCGTGGATCGCAGCCTGTGGGAAAAGTCCGGCCACTGGGCAAACTACGCCGAAAACATGTTCACGACCGAGTCGGAAAGTCGCGACTACGCGATCAAGCCGATGAACTGCCCTTGTCACGTGCAGGTGTACAATCAGGGGCTCAAAAGCTATCGCGAACTGCCGTTGCGCCTCGCCGAGTTCGGAGCCTGCCACCGCAACGAGCCGTCCGGTGCTTTGCACGGCATTATGCGGGTACGCGGCTTTACTCAGGATGATGCGCATATCTTCTGTACCGAAGAGCAAATGCAATCCGAGTCCGCCGCGTTCATCAAGCTGACCCAGGCGGTTTATGCGGATTTCGGATTTGACAACATCGAACTGAAGCTATCGACTCGGCCTGAGAAGCGAGTCGGTTCCGATGAGTTGTGGGATCGTGCCGAGGCGGCGCTTGCCGCCGCGCTGGACAGTGCCGGATTGCCTTACGATTTGCAGCCTGGCGAAGGCGCCTTTTACGGTCCGAAGATAGAATTCTCGCTGAAGGACTGCCTGGGTCGCGTATGGCAGTGCGGCACGCTTCAGCTCGACTTCAATCTTCCGATTCGCCTGGGGGCGGAGTACGTCAGCGAGAACAACGATCGCCAGCATCCGGTTATGTTGCACCGCGCCATCCTTGGCTCGTTCGAGCGTTTCATCGGTATTCTTATCGAACACTACGAAGGGGCGTTCCCAGCCTGGTTGGCGCCGACTCAAGCCGTGGTGATGAATATCACCGATAAACAGGCTGATTTCGCGCTGGAAGTGGAGAAAACACTCAACCAAAGCGGCTTCCGTGCCAAGTCCGACTTGAGAAACGAAAAGATCGGCTTTAAAATCCGCGAGCATACCTTGCTCAAGGTTCCTTATCTCTTGGTTATCGGAGACAGGGAAGTAGAGACACGAGCCGTTGCTGTGCGCACCCGTGAAGGCGTTGATTTGGGCTCCATGCCCTTGGATGACTTCGCGCAGCTGCTGACACAAGCGGTTTCCCGGCGTGGTCGCCAAGAATTGGAGTAATGACTATTAAGCGTGAAATGAGACAGGATAAACGAGCTGCACCCAAGGCCCCGATCAACGAGAATATCTCGGCTCGTGAGGTCCGTTTGATTGGTGCTGATGGCGAGCAGGTTGGCATCGTCTCGATTGATGAAGCGCTTCGTATAGCTGAAGAAGCCAAGTTGGATCTGGTGGAAATTTCCGCCGATGCGGTTCCTCCTGTATGCCGGATCATGGATTACGGCAAGCACCTGTTCGAAAAGAAGAAGCAGGTCGCTGCAGCGAAGAAGAACCAGAAGCAGATCCAGGTTAAAGAAGTAAAGTTTCGTCCAGGGACGGAAGAGGGCGACTACCAGGTCAAGCTACGTAACCTGGTACGTTTCCTGAGTGACGGGGACAGGGCCAAGGTTTCGTTGAGATTCCGCGGTCGTGAGATGGCGCATCAGGAGCTGGGGATGGAACTGTTGAAGCGGGTCGAGGGTGACCTTGCTGAATACGGTTCGGTCGAACAGCATCCAAAGATGGAAGGACGCCAGCTGATCATGGTCATCGCTCCCAAGAAGAAAAAGTAACCACCAGGGCACTGGCAGGCCTTGCGGTTATTTGAAATCACCCACACTGTGGAGTACCGAACATGCCAAAGATGAAGACTAAAAGTGGCGCTGCGAAGCGCTTCAAAAAGACGGCGAATGGCTACAAGCACAAGCACGCTTTCAAGAGCCACATCCTGACCAAAATGTCTACCAAGCGTAAGCGTCAGCTACGTGGTACATCTCTGATGCACCCGTCTGATAACGCAAAAGTAGAGCGCATGCTGCGCGTTCGTTAATTCGGTCAAGACTCAGAGGAATAACTCATGGCTCGTGTTAAGCGTGGCGTCGTCGCTCGTCGCCGTCACAAGAAAATTCTGAAACTCGCTAAAGGCTATTACGGCGCTCGTTCGCGCGTGTTCCGTGTTGCCAAGCAGGCTGTGATCAAGGCTGGCCAGTATGCCTACCGCGACCGCCGTCAGCGGAAGCGTCAGTTCCGCGCTCTTTGGATCGCCCGTATCAACGCTGGTGCTCGTGTAAATGGTCTGTCCTACAGCCGTTTCATTGCTGGCCTGAAAAAAGCAGCCATTGAGATCGACCGTAAGGTTCTGGCCGAGTTGGCAGTAAACGAAAAAGCAGCTTTCGCTGCTATTGTCGAAAAAGCCAAAGCTTCTCTGGCCTAAGCCCATCGACAATCGAATCTTCGGATTCGTAGCGTCACCGATAGGGGAAGAGCCTTGTGCTCTTCCCCTATTTCGTATCTGAAGGGGCATTTGCAAAAATGTACCTGGCCAATGCGCTGATCGCCTGGTGCGGTTCTGCAAGAACCTCTGGAGGTTGTACATGGAAAACCTGGATGCACTGGTCTCGCAAGCGCTTGAGGCGGTGCAACATAGTCAAGACGTCACCGCCCTGGAGCAGATCCGGGTTCAGTACCTTGGTAAGAAAGGCGAGCTGACCCAGGTCATGCAGACTTTGGGCAAGCTATCCGCTGAGGAACGCCCGAAGGCGGGTGCGCTGATCAATGCAGCGAAGACTCGGGTTCAAGATGAACTGAATACCCGGAAGGCCGATCTTGAGCAGGCTGCGCTTAGCGCCAGACTGGCTGCGGAGCGAATCGATGTAACCCTGCCAGGCAGAGGGGAGGCCTCCGGTGGTCTGCATCCGGTGACCCGTACGCTAGAGCGGATCGAGCAGTTCTTTAGCCATATTGGCTATCGTGTCGCTGAAGGGCCGGAAGTCGAAGATGACTACCACAACTTCGAAGCGCTCAATATTCCGGGCCATCATCCGGCTCGGGCGATGCACGACACCTTCTATTTCAACGCGAACATGCTGTTGCGCACCCATACCTCGCCAGTTCAGGTGCGTACCATGGAGTCGCAGCAGCCTCCAATCCGCATCGTCTGCCCTGGCCGGGTTTACCGTTGTGATTCGGATATCACTCACTCACCAATGTTTCATCAGGTGGAAGGGTTGCTGATCGACGAGGGCATCAGCTTCGCCGACTTGAAGGGGACGATCGAGCAGTTCTTGCGCGTGTTCTTCGAAAAACCGTTAGGTGTTCGGTTCCGTCCGTCGTTCTTTCCCTTCACTGAGCCATCCGCAGAAGTGGACATGCAATGTGTCATGTGCAGCGGGAAGGGCTGTCGCGTGTGCAAGCAGACCGGCTGGCTCGAAGTGATGGGCTGCGGCATGGTGCATCCGAACGTACTGCGCATGTCCGGTATCGATCCCGAAAAATATCAAGGCTTTGCCTTCGGTATGGGGGCTGAACGGCTCGCCATGCTGCGTTATGGCGTCAACGACTTACGCCTGTTCTTCGATAACGACCTGAGGTTCCTGGCTCAATTTCGCTAGGTCCAGAGTCCAGTCAAGAATATTTAGGAGAGCAGGATGAAATTCAGCGAGCAGTGGTTGCGTACATGGGTCAATCCACAGGTTTCCCGTGAGGAGCTGGTGGCGCGCCTATCTATGGTGGGCCTTGAGGTGGATGCGGTGGCCCCGGTCGCCGGCGAGTTCAATGGTGTGGTTGTGGGCGAAGTGCTGAGCACCGAACAGCATCCTGATGCAGACAAGCTGCGCGTTTGTCAGGTTAGCAACGGCAGCGAGACGTTTCAGGTGGTCTGTGGTGCGCCAAACGTGCGGCAAGGCCTGAAGATTCCCTTCGCGATGATTGGCGCCAAGCTGCCGGGCGATTTCAAGATCAAGAAAGCGAAGCTTCGCGGCGTCGAGTCCAACGGGATGCTCTGCTCGGAAACCGAGCTGCAGATCGGCACTGATGACAGCGGGCTGATGGAGTTGGCGAGCGACGCTCCGGTTGGTAGCGACCTGCGCGCGTATCTCGGCTTGGACGATGCGAGCATCGAGATAGGACTGACGCCGAATCGCGGCGATTGCCTTTCTATCGCTGGTCTAGCGCGCGAGGTGGGCGCGATCTATGGCGCGGCGGTAGCTTCAGTCGATATCGCTTCGGTGGTAGAGAGTCATGATGAGGTACGCCCCGTCGAGGTGTTGGCGCCGAAAGCCTGTCCACGTTATCTCGGACGCGTGATCCGCAACGTTGATCTGTCGCGACCTACGCCGCTGTGGATGGTTGAGCGGCTACGTCGTTCCGATATCCGCAGTATCGATGCGGTGGTGGACGTGACCAACTATGTGATGCTCGAACTGGGGCAACCGTTGCACGCCTTCGATCTTGCTGAGATCAATGGCGGTATCAGGGTTCGGATGGCGGAGGAGCAGGAAAAACTCGTCTTGCTCGATGGTCAGGAGGTGACCCTGCGTACCGATACGCTGGTAATTGCCGACCAGCAACGTGCCCTCGCTATCGCAGGTGTAATGGGTGGTGAGCACAGCGGTGTCAGCGCCTCTACCCAGGATCTGTTTCTGGAAAGCGCCTTCTTCGACACCATCGCGCTCGCCGGCAAGGCGCGCTCCTATGGTTTGCATACCGATGCATCGCATCGCTATGAGCGTGGAGTGGATTTCCAGCTGACCCGTCGAGCCATGGAACGTGCCACCGCGCTGTTGCTGGATATAGTCGGAGGCAATGCAGGCCCTGTGATCGAAGCTACTAGCAACGCCGATCTTCCGACCGTTGCGCCAATCTCGCTACGTAAGGGGCGCATCGAGCAGATGCTCGGATTGAGCATGGCCGACGATCAGGTTGTCTCGCTGCTTTCTGCCCTGGGCCTGGGTGTAGTCGAGCAGGGCACCGGAGTCTGGGAAGTCAGTGTTCCCAGTCATCGGTTCGATATCAGCCTCGAGGTTGACCTCATCGAAGAGCTGGGGCGTCTCTATGGTTACGACCGCTTGCCGGTGCGTTATCCGCAGGCGCGCTTAGCGCCGGAGGCTGATCCCGAGTCGCGCGCCGAATTGCCGGCTTTGCGTCGGTTGCTGGTGGCCCGTGGTTACCAGGAGGCGATCACTTACAGCTTCATTGACCCTAAGTTATTCGAGCTGTTCAGCCCCGGCGTTGAGCCGCTGCAGCTGGCCAATCCGATTTCCTCGGATATGGCGGCCATGCGCGCGACGCTCTGGCCAGGATTGATCAAGGCGTTGCAGTACAACCTTAATCGTCAGCAAGCACGCGTGCGTCTGTTTGAAAGCGGCCTGCGCTTCGTCGGCCAGCTGGGTGAATTGAAGCAGGAACCGATGCTGGCGGGCGTCATTACGGGAAGCCGCCTGCCGGAAGCCTGGGGCAACGAAAAAGCGGCGGCTGACTTCTATGACATCAAAGCCGACGTCGAGGCTTTGCTTGGATATGCCGGTGATGCCGTGGCGTATAGCTTTCTCGCCGGTGAGCGTCCTGCTCTGCATCCGGGGCAGACCGCACGAGTCGAGCGGGAAGGGCGCCTGGTTGGCTACATTGGTAGCCTTCATCCCGAACTGGCCGCCACGCTGGGTATCGATCAACCGGTCTATCTTTTCGAGTTGCTGGTTGCCGAGATCAGCGAAGGGCGACTGCCACGCTTCAGCGAGCTGTCCCGCTTCCCTGAGGTGCGGCGCGACTTGGCTATCCTGGTGGCGCGCGAGGTGTCGGCTGACGCAGTGCTGCGATGCATCCGAGATGCTGCCGGTGAGAACCTGAAGGACCTCAAGCTATTTGACGTCTATCAGGGTAAAGGTATTGATCCGCTTAGCAAAAGTATGGCAGTCGGCTTGACCTGGCAACACCCTTCGCGCACTCTAAACGACGACGAGGTGAGTGGTGCGATGCAGCAAATCCTTACCTCCCTGGAAGAAAGGTTCAACGCCACGTTAAGGAAATAGCGTATGGGGGCTCTGACGAAAGCTGAAATGGCCGAACGTCTATATGAAGAGCTAGGCTTGAATAAGCGCGAGGCCAAGGAGCTGGTCGAGCTGTTTTTCGAGGAGATTCGTCAAGCGCTCGAGCATAACGAGCAGGTGAAGTTGTCCGGTTTCGGCAACTTCGACCTGCGCGACAAGCGACAGCGCCCGGGGCGTAACCCGAAAACCGGTGAGGAAATCCCGATTACGGCGCGTCGTGTCGTGACATTCCGGCCAGGCCAAAAACTAAAAGCCAGAGTCGAAGCGTATGCTGGAACCAAGTCATAACGACGAGCTGCCAACGATACCCGGCAAACGCTATTTCACTATTGGTGAGGTGAGCGAGCTGTGCGCGGTCAAACCGCACGTGCTGCGATATTGGGAGCAGGAGTTTCCACAACTGAACCCTGTTAAGCGTCGAGGTAATCGGCGCTATTACCAGCGACAAGATGTGCTGATGATCCGACAGATCAGATCGCTGTTGTATGAGCAGGGCTTCACCATCGGCGGCGCTCGGCAACGGATGTCCGGCGAAGAGGCCCGTGATGACACCACACAATATAAGCAATTGATCCGACAGATGATTACCGAGCTTGAGGATGTGCTGCAGGTGCTGAAGAATTAATCGCCGTTGTGCAAAAAACTTTCACATATTCAGTCGCTTAATGTATAGTTCGATCCGTTTTCAGCAAAGCTGAATACATTGTCGGGGCGTAGCGCAGCCTGGTAGCGCACTTGCATGGGGTGCAAGGGGTCGAGTGTTCGAATCACTCCGTCCCGACCAAAAAATCCCTAGAAAATCCAGTCACTTAGCGGTGACTGGATTTTTTTATGGGGCGCTTCACACGTAGAAGCGTAGGGACTTTTGCGGGACTTTTTTTCATCCTGCCATTCTCCTCAAAATTGTCAGGGCCGGCCCACGCGAGTCGGTAGCCGAAATCCTGTTGGCTTCATCGATCAGTTTGCCCAGCTCGGCGGCTGAATAGTGACTGGTGATGCTGCCGTTCTTGTGGCCCAGCAGAGCCTTCCTGTCTTCCTCCGTCACACCAGCAGCCCGAAGTCTTCGACCGAAGGTGTGCTTCAGATCGTGAACGCGGATCGAAGCAAATCCAGATGGAGCAGGGCGCATGAAGCGCTCCTGGAATTTCTTCGCAGCTCTGACCCTGGCTTTCTTCCATGCCGAATCGTTCATCCGGTGAACTGGAGTGGCCTTGCCGTTTCGATCGGGTTGTCCGTAAGGAAATACCCAGACCGGATCAAGCCCGCGCTGTCCCTCGATGACCGACTTGGCTACGTTGTTGAGCACCACGAGGCGCTCGTCGCCGTTCTTGACCCCGGAACTCTCATGTCGGCCACCAAAATCCGCCGGTATGAGAAATACGCTGGTGTTGAGCTCAGGAATCGGTATCTCCCAATCCCAGCGAAGCTTCACGACCTCCTGTTCGCGTGAGCCGCTGTTGACCTTGTACAGGGCCATGCGGCGCAAATGATCGGGCAGTTCGGCGAAGAGAATCGACTGCTCTTCCCAGGACATAGGGTAGGGGAGTCGCCTCGTCTTCTTCTCTTCCAGCTTGGTGATCATCGGCACAACGTCGAGCCAAGGACGCTTCTGTTCATCACGCCATTTTCGGGCGCACAGGTTCAGGATGCGTATGACGCGCTCCAGAGCGATGTTCACCGTGCGGTGTGAGACGCCAGGCTTCAACTTGCCATCGCTGGTTCTGGTGCTCTTGAGGCGATCCCTTATGTAGGGAGCCAGGGTCTCGTCGTCGACATGAGTAAGAGGCTGGTCGCCAATATACGGGTCCAACTGCTCCAGATAGATGGCTGTGAGGCCTATCGACGGCTGGTCCCTGTACTCGGTCAGGTAGCGCGTAGCGGCTTCCCGCCAGGTTCTGATCGTACGGACGCCGTAGATCTTCTGTTCCCGGAGCTTTTCCAGCTTGTGTATCAGGTATTGCTCTGCCTCCTTCCTATCGCTTGATCCAGTGCTTTCCTGAATTCGCTGACCTCTGAAGACCTTGTCGATGTGCCAGATCCCGTTCCTTTGGTAGAGGCCGCTAATGGTTTTTCGCGCCATGGTTTTTCTCCTTGGCGCTCGCTGCGGGAGTGATCATGTCCCTTGGCACCTTTCTTTTCAATGATGGCCCGGTCGATGTAGGCGTCTGCCCAGGCATCCAGCTCTTCGCGATCAAAGCCGATGCCTTGCACGCCAATGCGGAATTCCCGCACGTAAGGCCGGACGGTTTTGTTGAATTCTGTGCGGCACATGCCGAGGTAGGCGGGGGCCGCACTGGCTCGGAGGATTCGGGGTGGGCAGGTGATCAAGCGTGCGGCTATCTGTTCAGATGATGCGGGCATGAATATCGCCTCCTTATCGACCCTGATCCGTTCTGCAGATGCTGTCCGTTGCTCGCCGGGCGAACAACGTGGTGGAGGGGGCTGGGGAGGGTTTGGTACAACAACCGTTTTGGTTCGGTTTGACCTGATGGATCGTGGCGTATGGCCAGCCGCTGGCTGGTCGGCGATATCAGGCTTGAGGATTGATACATGTCTTCCGAAGAGGTAGCCCAGCAACCTGGTTCCAGCCCTGGTGGCCCAGTCAGTCGTGAGGAGATGTACGCAGAGGTGTGGCGGCGTCCCATGACCAAGATCGCAGATCACCACCGTGTTTCTTCCAGCTTCTTGGCGCGCGTGTGTGCCCGCATGAATGTCCCCCAGGCCGCCGCGCGGGCACTGGGTAAAGCTGGAGAGTGGAATACCAAGTCTTCAGCCACCGCTGCCTGAGGCTGGGCCTGGTGATCTTCAGGTCTGGCGCAGGGGAGATGCTCTTGGTGCTGTTTCTCAACCGGCTCCGAAGGCATCGGTGCCGCGTAAAATCAGGCCTGAACAGCTCCGGATATCACGATCAAGGCAGCACCCTGTTGTTGTGGGGGCGCATGAAGTCTTTGAGCAGGGGCGCGTCGTCGACCAGGGCTTCCTCAAGCCCGGGAAGCAGCGCCTGGTAGATGTTGTGGTGACCAAATCGCAACTTGAGCCTGCCCTCAAGCTTGCTAATCAGCTGTTTCTCAAGTTGGAGGCTGCCGGCCATCGCGTGATGTTTGCTCCGAGTGACCGCACCTATGCCCGTGCCTCGTTTGATGAGCATGAGCACCCACCCAAGAAACCAAAGCACCGGTATCCGGCGTTGTGGTCACCCTCCAAGCCCACAGTGGTTTTCGTCGGGACGGTTGCCATCGGGCTGACGCTGTTTAAGATGACGGAGGAATTGGAGGCTCGGAATATCGATGGTGAGTACATCCCTACCTCTAAGATCTCGGCGCAGCAACTGCGCCGCTTGAGCTCTGCTTGGAACTGGACGACCCGAATGGACTTTGCGACCGGCCGTCTATGCATAAGGGCTTTCTCTCCCTACCTAGGTGCGGGTTGGTCTCAAAGTTGGAAGGAGGTCAAGCAAAGTTCGTTGCGTGGCCAGTTGGATGAGATCGTCCAGCAGCTCACGGACGCCGCGCCTGTAATTGCTCGATTGGTAGAAGAGGCCGAGGAGCAGGCCAGGATTCGGCAGCAGGAGTGGAGGGAGCAGTTACGCCGGCTCGAGGAGAGAGAACGGATTCGACTTCAAAACGAGGCAAGGGAGCAGGCGAGAGCTGATTTGCTGAGCGCCATCAAACAGTGGGATGACATCAAGCGGATCCAGGCCTTTTTCAGTGATGCTGAGAGCTCCGTATCGAATCTGCCCGAAGCCGAGCGGTGTATTGCTATGGACAAGCTTGCCCAAGCGCGTGAGCTTGTTGGCGAGCTGGATCCGCTTCAGGCGTTGCTGGAATGGAAGGGGCCGCGGGAGCGCTGAAACTGATTCTGTCTGGGTTTACGAAACTCGGAAAATGCTCACTGATAGTGAGCATTTTTATATTTCTTAAACCTGTTGCCTGCTCTGAATGCATTGGTTTGTTCAGCTCGCCTAAACGATAAAAAGATGCGGCTATTGACGTGTTTCTCGAGCCGTGTGTTGCTCGCTAAGAACCTGCTGGGCAGTCTGTTCTATGTAGCCGAAGACTTCAGTGGGTACCGTGTACTGGTATTGCTTACGACGGTGCTTCGAAACAAAGCCATCATTGGTTAGGCACATCATCACCAGATTCGCCAAGTCGCTGCCGCGGATGTCGAATCGTTCATCCACAGCCCTGTAGACGGCGTCGTAGCACTCCAGAAAAGCGGCTTCTTCGCGGAGTTCGACCTCCAGGGCGTGCTGAGCCATTTCCATGGTGAAGATGACGCAGGCAGTTGCGTCCCAGTAGCGGTAGATCGCTGCATCTCCCTGGAAGTCGAAAGCCAACTTGCCAAAGTCGATCCACTGCACATCCCAGAAATCCCGGGCTGGGCGGGAGAATCCCTGCAGGGCCTCCAGATACAGGCGCTCCTCACGTTTCATTGCCACCGACACTGGTAGTAGCAGGCCGTTCTCCAAGGCGCCTGCGCGGCAAAGTGCCTGGTGGATCAGGAATCGGGATAGGCGTCCGTTTCCATCCATAAAGGGGTGGAGAAATACGAAACCAAAGGAAATGACTCCAGCTGCTACCAGCGGGTCGATCTGGGTGGGGGCCTCATTCGCAAACTGCATGAGGTGCTCCATCAGTTCGCGGCACAGCTCTGGTGGTGGAGGAACGTAAGTCACCCCGGCAGCCCCTTGAAGGGCTCCTGCGAGGTGGTTTTGTTCATGCCTGAATGCCGCAGCTAGATCATAAGGGTTCGATACCGTGGCGTTCTGCAGCGCCACCAGATACTCCTCGGTCAGCGGCTGGCGTTCGTGTGCCTGGCGTAGCAGGTGAATGAATCGCCGAGACTTGTCCTCGTTCGGCGCTTCGCGTTCTATAGCGAACGAATCCTTGGTCTCATGCAAATAGGCCCAGTTGATCGCCCGATCCATCATGACCGGAGGCAGGGACTCCATGAAGGCTTTCGCCCGGCCAAGTATGTCGTGCTCCTGAAGTTCGATCAGCCTGGCGGTTCTTTCCACGGTGGCGCAGTAACCCACGTCGCCAAGGCCGTTGAATTCCACCCGCCACCGGGAGTTTCTTGTTCCCGGGCAGGTCACGTAGCGCTTGGGATCGAAGAGCGGCACGAAAGCCCCCCGAACCGGAGCATGCTGAGGAACCTCCTCGCCGGTGAATGCTTCTCTCAGATAGCACGCCTTGCGAATGTAGATGCCGTTGGGCGCCTCCTGCAGGGCATTCTCCAGGGCTGCGACTGGTATCTTGGGGAAAGCCTGAGCCAGAATGGCAAGATTGACCCCCTCATGCTTCAGCGCGAAGAGGACATGGCCCAGCAAGTCATCAGCAGCCGGTGCGATGGCAGATGGTACAGCCAAGGTCTGGCCTATCTTCTTCAAGCGAGTGACAGGCTGCACAATCGCTGGCAGATGCAAGGGGAATGCGGACAGTTGCATGGCTTCGCGTAGCCAAGCGTAACCGACTAGGTGCATGTCAAAAATTCCTTTAGCTTGGCTCTGGCCCCCAGATTTTCTTGAGTGAAACAAGAAAATCTTCATTTTTTCCAATTCTACTAATTTTTTCTTAATTTATTCAGGTCGATTTCGTCCGAGTGCCTTTGGGGGCGAAGGACCGCGCTCACGTTTGTTATCAGGGCTTAAAGGGCGGCCAGCCAGGGTAAACCGATTCGGTTGTCAGCTCGTTTTACCAAGTCTCCTGAACACCCGATCCCTCGCCATGAACGCCTCCAGCATGTACGGAACGAGCGTCAGGGCGTCGACCTCTCACCGTAGGTCTGTGAGCGCAGCGCCGCGTAGCGCTTGAGGTCAGCCTTCAGGCTGGCCGGGCAGGTGAAGGTCAGCTTCACGTTCTCGGTTTTCGGCAGTGGGCCGAGACGCAGTTTGGTCGTGCTCATTGCAGGCTCCCTGTTCAACGTCCGTGACGCCGACCGGTGTGGCTGCGAGCAATACCTACAAGTATTGATGGATTTTATCGGCGCCCCCGGGTACGTCCTGTTTGTTTGATTTCTTCAAGCGAGACAGGCCGCTCATGCTTGAATAGTTCAGCGATTTGGCGTGTTGCACCAAGTGCTGTAGCGATGAGCACCAGAGCATCAAGGGTGATCTGCCCAGTGGACTCGAATCGCTTGATGGTCGATTCTGAAACACCCGCCATCTTCGCCAAGGATTTGCGGGAGAGGTTCTGTGCGAGTCGCGCTTCTCGAGCGTTGGCACCGACCTTCTGGGCCAGTTCGTCTGGAGCGAGCAGAGAATGGGTTAGGGCCAAGATAAGACCTTATTTAATGGTTCACTTATGGTCCATTATGCGTCATAAAGTACTTTAATGGTTCAAATGTGACCTTTTGTATTTTGCTGGCCTGGATTGCTCTAGGGCGGAGATCGCATGCCCGGGACAGACCACTGATGAATGCATCGATTTTTGGAATTATTAGCTCGCTGTATTTGATTTCTGCTGGTTCGGTATACGTTACATTCGGCCTAATTTGTCTCGTATACGGAACATGGTGGACTACTCCCTAATCACACTTCGACTTGGTGAGCAGCTTCGGCAGCGCCGTCTGAATCGTGGGTTGACGCAGGCAGCGCTCGCTTCCCTTGCGGGCATCACCCGTCAGAAGGTTATCGCCATCGAGAAGGGCGACCTCTCGGTGGGGATGATTGCCTATGCGCGAGCACTGGCCGCCCTCGACTCTGAACTCAATGTGGGTGCCGGCAGCTATGCCCACTCTGGACGAAATCCATGGAGTATTCGACTGATGACTGCCGTGCTGAGGATTCTTACCAGTGACACTGACTACCTGTTCCGCTACCACGAGGACGCCAAGCTTAGGCTACGGAACTAAGCAATCGCAGCAAAGCGCTCGATGTGCGGCTGTTCGCGATGCCTGGCTTGCCAAAGGTCGTAGTCGGCTTGCACTCCGAGCCAGGTGCGAGCTTTGCCGATGCCGGCCAACTCTAGGCGAACAGCCAAGTCCGGACTGACCGGCGCATGGCCGTGCAAGATGCGAGACAGGGATTCCCGCGCAAAACCAAGGCGGCGGGCAAGCTCGGCAATGCTGATGCCCAGTTCGGGGAGCACGTCCTCAAGCAGGGTTTCACCAGGATGCGGTGGGTTGAACATGGTCATGGATAACCCCCTCCTGTTCAGTGGTAGTCAAGGTAGTCGACGAGCTCGATGTCGCTACCCACGAATCGAAAGATCACTCGCCAGTTTCCATTGACGGTGAGTGACCAGAACTCTTCCAGTTCCCCTTTTAGGGGATGTAGCCGCCAACCGGGGATGTCGAGGTCGGCGGGTTCATTGGCTCTATCCATAAAACTCAGCATTCGGCCCAGACGCTTTGCGTGGTCGGCCCGGATGCCTTTGGTTGAGCCAGATTCAAAGAAAATGCGTAGACCTTTGTGCCGGAAGCTTACGATCATGGTGATAAGTGTGATGTATTAGGTCACGGTTTTCAACCGTGTGTGGGTTTTCTGCCGTTGTCATCACGGCAGCTGGGAGGGGATGCAGGCTTATCAATTGCCGCTGCAAGATTGTGTATTGTTCTCCTGAAAACCCGACCCCTCGCCATGAATGCTTCCAGCATGTGCGGGATGAGCGTCAGGGCGTCGACCTCTTCGCCATAGGTATGCGAATGCAGTGCCGCGTAGCGCTCGAGGTCGGCCTTCAGGCTGGCGGGGCAGGTGAAGGTCAGCTTCAGGTTCTCGGTTTTCGGCAGTGGGCCGAGACGCAGTTTGGTCGTGCTCATTGCGGGCTTCCTTGTTGAGCTGTGACGGGTTGGTAGGGGCGCAGCACGAGGTCGCGATTGACGATCACCCGCAGGGGCAGGCCAGGGCGCTGGGTCAGCGTGGGCTGGATATCGAGGTTGCGGCGGGTGACCTCCTGGCCGACCTGGTTCACCGTGTCCTGCAGGCTGTCGCGCCCGGCGATGATGACGCGGTCGCCATCGGTGCGACTGGTCGGTGCCGCCAACTCGGCTCCGATACCCAGCAGGCTGGTCATGGCCGCGCCGGCGACGATTCGATCCTAGTGCCAGTCGACGCCATCCTCGAGACCGGCATAGCCGGCGGCGTCCGTACCAACCAGGTTGTCGAGCTGGAAGGACGAGGTGTCCGGCAAGATCACCCGCTGCCACACCACCTGCACGCGGCTTTGCCCATAGCTCACCTGACTGTTGTAGCTGCCCAGCAGGCGTGCACCCTGAGGGATCAGCATGTGCTGGCCGGTGGCACTGTCGTAGACCGGCTCGGTCACCGTGGCGATCACGTCACCGGGTAGATCCGACTTGATCCCGGTGGCCAGCGCCGCCGCGATGATGGTGCCGGCCATCACCTGGTAGGGCGATTCAGGCATCTGCAGCAATCCGGAATTACGGATTTGTGCATTTACGGATCTACTGAGAAACGCCTCGTTCCGTTCCTGCTGTGGCGGCGTTCCTGCAGTTGCGGCTACCGTGCCTGACGATGCCATACCCAGGGTCATGGCATCGGGTTGGGCACTCCCAGTGGATGCAACGTTCGATTTCCTCGCGCTACGGGTCTGGAAGAACACCGATGACTGCGCTGCCTCCTCCGCTTCCTTGAGCAGGGCCAGGCGCTCCGCTTCGGCGGCATCTGGCCCATGTCCATAACCCTGCGCCTGCTGCTCCGCCCTGAGGATTGGCCCGCCCAGATCGCCGGGTAACGGTGGGCCCAGTTGCGGTATCTCGGGTGCAGGTGGAGGCGGCAACTGCGAGTAGTCTGCCGGTAACTGCTCCAGCCCCTCGGAGCGCGCCACGCGGTCGACGTTGTATAGCTCGTTCGCCTCGGCACCCTGGCGGCGCTGCGGCTGCAGCGACCACAGCATGGCACCGAGCACCGCAGCCGACAGGCCTCCGCCCACTACCACCAGCATGCGCGGATTGAGGCGAGTAACCGGGCGCGGCTTGGCGCGCAGCTCCAGCGACTCCGGCGCTTCCTTGGGTGGTAGCGAGGTTCCTGCGGTTTGGTCGTTGTTTTTGGCCGTCATGCTCAGGGCCTCCGTACCACGCCGTCGTTGCGCTCGATCCGCACCACGTCACCTTGGTCGGCGCCCAGGCGCAACTCGGCCGCACCGAACAGACGGTCGACGATGTAGTAGGGCGAGCGGAAGCGGTAGTTGACCAGTTGTCCGTCTCCTTCCGAGCCAATCACGAACAGAGGAGGCAACTCGCCCTGGGCGATGCCAGCGGGAAACTGGATATACACCTTGCGGCCGTCGTCGAAGGCGCGCAGCGGCTTCCAGGGTGGATTGCTTCCGCTGATCGCATAGCGAAAGCGCAGCCGCTCCAGCGCCAGGCCGGCGTCCACAGGCGCCGCGGCCTGTGCGGCGCCTGCGCGGCGTTGCAGTGCGAGCATGCGATCCTTCGGCTAGTCCCAGGACATCGAAGCCATCCAGGCGTTTTCGGTTGAACTCAGCTCGACCAGGTAGGTGCGGCGCGCGGTGGTGATCACCAAGTTGGTCTTCAGATCAGCGCGCTGGTACGTAGCTTATCGCCGCTGCCGATGGTGGTATCGCCGACGATCCAGCGCACGGTGTCTCCGGCGGCCACGGTGACCAGCTCCTCGCCAGGCTGCAGGTTGATCGCTGTGACCCGACCCGGGCTGGCGTACACCTGATACAGCGCACCATCGGAGTAGGGCCACACCTGGATGGCGTTGATATAGCCCTCGCGACTCGGTGCCACGCGGGCGTCGCGATTGGCGCGCGAGACCCGCACGCGTTCATCGGCCGGTTCCTTGGCCGGCTTGCTGGGTTGAGTTTCCGGCAGTGGCTTGAGCTGGGCAGGCAAAGCCAGGGGCTTGGGCATTTCCACCACTTCGATGGGCCTGGGCGGCTTCGGCAGACGCTGCGCTTCTACCGGTTCATCCAGCGGGATCACTGGCGGCTGCTGGCTGGCACAGCCGGCCAGCACGCTCAGCAGCAGAGGGCAGATAGAAAGGTTCAGGGAGGTTTTCATGGTTTCTTGGCTCCTTCCGTAGTGTCCAACTAACGGCTCCAGGACAGGCCGTTGACGTAAATGCCGAGCGGGTTGCGGCGCAGTTTTTCCTCAGTGCGCGGAGGCTGCAGTACCAGAGAGATCACCGCTGTCCAGCGCTCCAGGCCGGCGGTCGAACCATTCACGAAACGGCGTTCGATCCAGCGCACCTGGAAGGAGCTGTCGCTGGCCCGCACCACGCTGGTGACCTCGACCGATACCGACTCCTTGCCGACCCGAGTGAAGGGATCGTTGGCGCGGCATAATCGTTGAGGGTGGCCGCGCCGCGGTCGGTGGTGGAGTGATAGGCCTTCCAGCCAGTTCTGCCGGACGACCACTGGATCGATTGATAGCGAGCGCACCTGCTCGATAAAACGCGCGAGATGGTGCGCGATCTGTGCATCCTGGGGCTGGTAGGGGCTGGCGGCTTCGCCGACGGCGCGCACCTGCCCGAGGTTGTCGACCTCCACCACATAGGGCGTCACCGTCGACTGCGCCAGGCTGCTACCCATGCGCAGGTCCCAGGCCTGTGCCGCTGCCTGGTAGGGCGTGACCGGTTGAGGGGTGTCGCTGTAGCGCACCCGTGGATGCGCTCCATGGTCACGGATGGCGGCTGGGCGGTTTAGTGCACTTGGTGATCGCCGATGAACTTGCGGAGGAATTGCCGTGTGCGTTCCTGCTGCGGTGCGCTAAGCAATTGTCTGGCGTCGCCCTGTTCGACGATCACCCCCTCATCGATGAATATCGCCCTGTCGGCGACGTCGCGGGCGAAGCTCATCTCGTGGGTGACGATGATCATGGTGCGCTTTTCCTCCGCCAGGCTGCGGATGGTGGCTAGCACTTCGCCGACCAATTCCGGGTCGAGCGCCGAGGTCGGTTCGTCGAACAGGATCACGTCCGGCTGCATGGCCAGCGCGCGGGCAATCGCCACGCGCTGTTGCTGGCCGCCGGAGAGACGCTTGGGGTAAGCGTCTTCTTTGCCGCCCAGACCGACCTTGGCCAGCAGTGCGCGGCCTCTTTCGAGAGCCCGGGCGCGAGACTCCTTTTTCACCTGTACCGGGCCTTCGATGACATTCTCCAGCGCGGTGCGGTGGGGGAACAGGTTGAAATTCTGGAACACGAAACCGACATGCTGGCGTAGCTGGCGGATAAGCCCTTGCTGCGACTTGAGTGATTTATCGGCGTCGATGTGGATATCGCCCACGCTGATCTGCCCGCCGCTTGGTTGCTCTAGCAGATTGAGGCAGCGCAGCAGAGTGGTTTTGCCCGAGCCGCTGGGGCCGATGATCGCCAGCACTTCGCCAGGAGCGATGTTCAGGTCGATGCCTTTGAGTACCTCTTGGCCATTGAACAATTTCCTCAGGTTGCGTACGGAGATCATCAGGCGTCCTGCTCGTGACGGTTGACTCGGTCCTCAAGGCGGCCCTGGAAGTAGGCCAGCACGCTGGCCAGCAACCAATAAATCAGCGCGGCAGCCAGGTACATGGTGAAGATTTCGAACGTGCGTGCGGTGATCAGCTGCGCCTGGCGGAACAGCTCCGGCACCTGGATGGTGGCGGCCAGTGCGGTGTCCTTGACCAGTGAGATGAAGCTGTTGCCCAGTGGCGGCAGGGCGGTGCGTGCAGCTTGCGGCAGGATGGTCCGATACAGCGTCTGAGCGCGGCTCATGCCGATACTGGCGGCCGCTTCCCATTGGCCTCGGTCGATGGACGCGATGGCCGCGCGCAGAATCTCGGCGGTGTAGGCCGCCATGTTCAAGGAGAAGCCAATCAGCGCGGCCGGCAGTGGGTCGAGCTGGATGCCCAGCTGTGGCAGGCCGTAATAGATCATGAACAGCTGCACCAGCAGCGGCGTGCCGCGGAAGAACGACACGTAGACCCGCGCCAGCCACTGCAGGGGCCAGTAGCCGAACAGCCGCAGCAGGGCCAGGCCGAAGCCCAGCAGCAGGCCAAAGAACATTCCCCCTAAGCTCAGCACGACGGTCCACCATGCGCCCTTGAGCAGGAAGGGCAGTGAGTCCAGCGCCAGCTGCAGGCTATTGTCGATCATTGCGTAACGTCAGCCTTGAACCACTTCTCCGATAGCTGTTTGAGGGTGCCGTCGGCGCGCAGCTTGGCGATGGCGGCGTTGATGGCAGCGAGCAGTTGCGGATTGCCTTTGCGCAGGGCAATGCCGGACTCCTGGCGAGAGAAGGCGTCACCGGTTACGGCCAGGCGATTGCCGGTTTTCTCGACCATCTCGAAGGCTGCTAACCGATCGACCAGGATCACGTCGATGCGGCCGACGGCGAGGTCCTGTAACTTGGTTGGATCATCGTCATAGGTGCGGATATCAGCTTGTGGCACGTTCTCTTTCAACCACTGCTCGTAGTTGGTGCCCAGGCCAACACCGACCTTCTTATCAGCCAAGTCGGTCGGGGTCTTGATGCTATCGGCATCGGCCTTGCGGGTGAGTGCCTGGATGCCCGAGACGGTGTAAGGCGTAGAGAAGTCGTACTTCTGTTTGCGTTCATCGGAGATGGTCACCTGATTGATCACGACGTCCAGGCGCCCTGATTCCAAGGCGGCGAGGATACCGTCCCACTTGGTCGGCTGGAACTCGGCCTCGACCCCCAGCTGCTTGGCTAGGGCATTGGCGAAGTCGACTTCGAAGCCGGTCAACTGACCGCTTTCGTCCTGATAGTTGAAGGGTGGGTAGGTGCCTTCCAGGCCGACCTTGACGATGCCGTTGGCCTTGATCTCATCCAGTAGATCGGCGGCAAACACCGGCGCGAACAGGCTGGCGCCGAGCAACAGACTCAGGGTGCCGAGCAGGAAACGACGACGCAGAGTAGTGAATGTCATGGGAAGCCTCTTGGTGGGCGGGGAAGTCGGTCAACTCTAAGGGTTGGTAGTTATTCAATAAAATAATTAGAAATTATCGTTGCCTTAGAGTTTGATATATGGCATGCGTTCAGATTGCCCATGGATGATAGGCGAATAGCGCCGGGGCACCGCCGGTATGCAGGAACAGCAGCGGGCCTCGGCCGGGAAAGGCGCCGCGGGCAATGCCGTCAAGCAGGCCGGCGAAGGCCTTACCGGTGTACACCGGGTCGAGCAGCAGGCCCTCCTGTTCCGCAAGCAGGCGGATTGCGGCTAGGGTTCCGGCATTCGGCTCGCCATAGCGCGGGCCGAAATACTGATCCCACAGTTCGATCTGCAGCTGCGTCGGTACGTCAACACCGAGTAGCTCGGCGGTGCGTTGCAGCAGACCTTGGACCTTGGGGCGCTGGGCCGCATCCGGGCGCGATACGGTGACACCGATCACCCGGCTGGCTGGTCGTGTGTATTCCAGCGCCAGGGCCAGGCCACTGTGTGTCCCGGCGCTGCCAGAGGCGAGCAGCACGGCGTCGAAATTCTCGCCGTTGCTGTACATCTGTTCGGCCAGCTCCAGGCCGGCGCGCACATAACCCAGGGCGCCGAGCGCGTTGGAGCCGCCGATGGGCACCACGTAGGGTTTACGCCCGGCGCTACGCAGGCGCTCAGCGGCGGTCTGTAGCAGCTCGTCGGCGTTATCGAGGTTGGCCACAGCGTCGATTTCGCAGCTGAACAGATCGAGCAGCAGGCGGTTGCCGTTGCTCAGGTAATTGCCCTCGGCTGTGCCCAGGGGATTCTCCAGCAGCGCCAGGCAGCCAAGACCGAGCCTGGCCGCCAGCGCCGCGGTCTGGCGTACATGATTGGATTGGATGGCGCCGGCAGTCACCAGCACCTCGGCGTTCTTGGCCAGGGCATCGGCGCCGAGGTATTCGAGCTTACGAGCCTTGTTGCCACCGAGGGCTAGAGAGGTGAGGTCGTCTCGCTTGATCCAGATATCCCGACCCAAGTGACGTGATAGACGCGGTAGGTGTTCCAGCGGCGTGGCGGTGGGAATCAACTCAAGCCGAGGGAAGCGGGCGAGGGCCTCAGTGAGCATCGGATTTTAATTCCGGACAGAAAGATGAATCCTTACTGTAGAAGGCAATCCAGTGCTGCGGCAAGCTGCTGCCTCGCTGTGAAGCTGCGCCTCGTATCACTTTAACGTGGCTAAAAAATCAGCGTGGGCACTGGGCTCCGGTAGGTAACGGCCAGCCATCTCGATCTTTGACGGCACAAAAGTCAGGAGACCGGCTATCACTCGACAGATGATCGAATTTCAGCGGGAGTGGTCTGAACGGTACGTTAGATAGCTCAACGGAACCGTAAATGACCGCTTTCGATTGGCAGCGCATGTTGATGGACGAGTTTCCAGTAGCTTTTCTCGGTGAGGTCGCATTCCGTGCGCTTTTTGCGTTTGTTATCGTATTCCTATTCCTGAAAGTCAGCGGTCGCCGTGGCGTTCGGCAGTTGTCGCTTTTTGAACTAGTCGTAATTCTCACGCTTGGCTCTGCCGCTGGCGACGTCTCGTTCTACGAAGACGTTCCCTTGCTGCCGATCGCCGCTGTGTTCGCTACGCTGCTGTTGCTTTATCGGCTCACTGTTCTGGTCATGAGCCACAGCATCCGGTTTTCAGATTGGATGGAAGGCAAGCCCGTCACGATCATCCGTGATGGCCTGTATGAGCTGCACAGCCTGAGTCGCTTGAACATCTCCGCCGACGAGTTTTTCATGGAGCTGCGTATACAGGGCGTTGAGCATCTTGGTCAGGTGCGCCTGGGCATCCTTGAAACAGATGGAAATGTGAGTCTGTTTTTTTACGCACCAGAAGCGATAAAGCCTGGGCTGTCCGTTTTACCTCCGGAACACCGCCCCACCTACAAGCGGGTTCCGGCCAGCGCGATATATGCATGTTCGCGTTGTGGTCACATTCAAAGCGTAGAAAGCCATCAACACGCGGTCTGCCTGCGTTGCGAGAACACCCAGTGGTCCACTGCGTTGAGCAATCTGCGGCAACGTTAATCGCACACCGTGCATGCTTTGCTTTAGGCGGCACTGAATGTGTGGTGCCTGTTCCTCCGGTCGAGGAGGCACCAAAGCATCAACACTGCAGAGCTAAGATCGGCTACCGGCGAATCTAGCGCGTGCACCAGTGCTGCTAGGGCTATTGCTTGCCTCGGTCCGATAAGGTTACGAGCATCCGGATTGCTCAATCTAACCTTCCCAGCTTTATAAACCCTGTCGCATCAAAAAAACTGCAGCCTAGCGGCATTATCTTTCATTATCGCTGATACCCCTTGCGCCATAGCATGGCCGCAATTCACCGCTGCGATTGCCGCCAAGCCACTGATAGGACCGGTATCGCCCCGGTCTGGCCGAATCGGCAGTGTCCTGTGCCGACCCGTCCAGATCAGTAAGCGAAAAAGTCAGATGAGCAGCCAGGTTTCGCTCGCGAAGCGCTGATCAAAGTGCTCTATGAGCTTCTAGTGGAACCCGCAGGCGCAGATTGCTGCTGGCCTCAGCGAGACGAAAACAGTCCTTCAGCGTGGCGTGCGCAAACAGATGCAGTGCAATGCGGTGAGGCCGCCTGCGCGGTTGCCTGATCATTGCGGCCTGATCAGCGGATTCGGGAGCAACTCGAAGTCCTCCATAGAATCCATCGTATTTACAGCGATGACTGCGCTGCATAGGCCGGTGAGTTGTGCTAGTTGCGAGCGGTCGACCGATAGTTTCGGCACTACCGCGAGGACGAAGGAAGCGTGCGAATGGAAACCATCAAACCGGTTGAGGCTGCAAAGATGCATTGTCGACGTTGTATCCGAGCCGCACAGTGTCTGCCCGGCGTATTAAGTAAGTCCGACATAAAGAAGTTGGAATCGCTCGTAACAAGCGGGCCATTGTTGGATAAAGGGGATGAGCTCTTCAGAGCCGGCCAGCCAGCGGAAGCCTTATACGTTATACGATCCGGAGCTGTGCAAAGCTCAACCTCCAATGAACATGGTGGCCAGCAGATCGTCGGGTTCATGCTGGCAGGCGATTTCTTGGGGGTTTCTGCGCTTTATGACGGATCCTACACGACGACCGTAACAGCGATGCAGTCAACCTCGGCATGCAGGATTCCATTCGGCGTGTTAGAGCAGTTCTCGGGCAATTCCACGCTGAACCGTTTTCTGATGCGGCGGCTTGGCCATGAGTTACAGCACAGCAGATTGGCTCGACTACGGATGGCTGCGCCAAGGTCTAAGACACGGATCGCCAAGTTCATTTTGCATCATATGACTGTGGTGGCTAGCCGGGGCTTATCTGCTACGCGCTTTCGCCTCCCAATGGCCAGATGGCAGATAGCGAATCACCTGGGTTTAGCTATCGAGTCACTGTCGCGTGAATTAGCTGGCTTTCGCGCTCACGGAATATTGGAAGTGCGAAACAGGGAAGTGGTCGTTCGTGACGCTGCTCGGCTTCGGCGTTTGGCTGACGGTCTGCCGTATGAAGGTGGCGCTCCCATCGTGAAAGAGGGCAGTGGCAGGCGACCGAACGTACTTCAAGCCGTTTAAAGCTGGCAAGCGGAGCGGCGATGGCCTCAGTGGAAATGATGGGACCACCATCCGGAATTGGAGCAACCTGCGCGTGCTTGGTTTCGGCAAATGCCGGTCATGCTATTGAGCTTCGGGAGCCACTTCTGCCTAGCGTCAGGCAGTCATAGCGCCGGCGTTGGTCAGATGTCGAATGTAAATCGAGGCGCATGAAGAAGCCGCGATATCGACGCATGAGGAATGAATTACGGCGACATTGACGCGCTTCTCTGCGACCTTTCACTTATCGCTGTTGGCATACGTTCGTATGCACGATTCATCAAAACGGCGACGAAGCATTTTGCGGAAGTTCGTTTACCACCTCCAACCGCGGTTTGCAGTACGTTTCGGTCGCTATATCAGGCGCTTGGCCTTGGCTGAAGCAGCTGAGCTGTGAGGCGATCCGCATCTACTGTGGTTGGGACGACCCGATTTGGTGCAGAAACAAAAAAACGCCCGGTGTATTGATCGCACCGGGCGTTTGAGGGTCGCTGGCCCTGAAAACCTTTAGGTCGATTTCAGGGCTAACGGTTCGCGCAGCCTCAGCGAGGCAGGTCGCGCTGAGGATGGCCGGTATACAGCTGGCGTGGACGACCGATCTTCTGACCCATCGCAATCATTTCTTTCCAATGCGAGATCCAGCCGACAGTACGTGCCAGCGCGAAAATCACGGTGAACATACTGGTTGGAATGCCGATCGCCTTGAGAATGATGCCGGAGTAGAAGTCAACGTTCGGGTAGAGATTGCGTTCGGCGAAGTAGGGATCGTTGAGCGCGATCTCCTCAAGCTTCATTGCAAGCTCGAGTTGCGGATCGTTGATGCCGAGTTCGCTTAGTACTTCGTCGCAGGTCTGCTTCATAACCTTGGCGCGTGGATCGAAGTTCTTGTAAACGCGGTGTCCAAAGCCCATCAGCTTGAACGGATCGTTTTTGTCCTTGGCCTTGGCCAGGAATTTTTCGATGTTCGAAACATCGCCGATTTCGTCCAGCATGGTGAGTACGGCTTCGTTGGCGCCGCCATGTGCCGGGCCCCAAAGTGCGGCAATGCCAGCCGCGATGCAGGCGAACGGGTTGGCGCCGGTTGAGCCCGCCAGGCGGACAGTGGACGTCGAAGCGTTCTGCTCATGGTCCGCATGCAGAATGAAGATGCGATCCATGGCTTTGGCCAGAACCGGGCTGATCGGCTTCACTTCGCATGGTGTGTTGAACATCATGTGCAGGAAGTTTTCTGCGTAGTTCAGGTCGTTGCGTGGATACATCATCGGCTGACCCATGGAGTACTTGTAAACCATGGCGGCGAGCGTCGGCATTTTCGCGACCAGGCGCACCGCGGAAATCTCGCGGTGGTGCGGGTCGTTGATGTCCAGGGAGTCGTGGTAGAAGGCAGAGAGCGCGCCTACCACGCCGCACATGATTGCCATCGGGTGCGCATCACGGCGAAAACCGTTGAGGAACGACTTAAGCTGCTCATGAACCATTGTGTGGTTCTTGACAGTGCTGATGAACTTTGCCTTTTCTTCGGCAGTCGGCAGTTCGCCGTTTAGCAGCAGGTAACAGGTTTCGAGGTAATCGGCTTTTTCGGCCAGCTGCTCGATCGGGTAGCCGCGATGCAGCAGAATCCCTTTGTCACCATCGATATAGGTGATTTTGGATTCGCAAGAGGCGGTGGACATGAAGCCGGGGTCGAAGGTGAAGCGACCCGTGGAGGTCAAGCCTCGTACATCGATTACGTCAGGCCCTACGGTGCCGGATAGAACGGGCAGTTCGATGGCATCTGCGCCTTCGATGATCAACTGCGCTTTGTTGTCAGCCATGTATGGCCTCCTGTTTTATGCTTGGAATCATCATGGCCCCCCACGCAGGGCCCGCATCACTATAGTGAGATAAATCACAAAGTCAATTTGGGCTAGCCGCTAGCTGTAGAGGGGTTTCGGGTTGAATTCGCATCACAGAAAAAGCTATTTACGCGAATTACAAACCGAGGCGCCATCCGCCTTTAGTGGCACTTCACCACATTGTCATTAGCGACCTAACTGTTTATAATCGACGACCGACCGGCAGGGGCCTAACAGGCAGTTTCCTGTGGGTTGTCACTCGTGGGTGGCGGGTACCGCTGCGTGCTCTTCCCAACAACTTTGCCCTGCGGTTTCGGGGCTCTCAAGTGTGAAAAAAAGCCGTGAAAAGCCAACGACCTGTAAACCTAGATCTTAGGACAATAAAACTCCCAATCACTGCGTACACCTCAATCCTTCACCGCGTTTCCGGCGTGATCTTGTTTGTTGGTGTGGCCGTCCTGCTGCTAGCGCTTGATGCTTCTTTGTCTTCTGCTGAAGGCTTCGAAGAGGTTAAGGCGTATCTCGGTAGTCCGCTGGCGAAGCTGGTGGTATGGGCTCTGCTCTCTGCGTTGCTGTATCACCTTGTGGCCGGCGTGCGCCATTTGGTCATGGATACCGGCCACGGCGAAACGCTGGAAGGCGGGAAGCTGGGCTCGAAAATCGTTTTGGCCGTATCGGCTGTGCTGATCGTTCTGGCGGGAGTTTGGATATGGTAACCAATGTCACCAACTTTTCTCGCTCAGGGCTTTACGATTGGATGGCTCAGCGCGTTTCAGCGGTTGTCCTGGCGGCTTATTTTCTCTTCCTGATCGGATACCTGATGTTCAATCCGGGGCTGGAGTACGCTCAGTGGCACGCGTTGTTCTCCGCTCAGTGGATGCGCATCTTTAGTCTCCTTGCACTCGTTGCTCTCAGTGTTCATGCATGGGTTGGTATGTGGACGATTTCCACTGACTACCTGACCAACATGGCGATCGGAAAGTGGGCTACCGGCGTGCGTTTTCTCTTCCAGGCGGTGTGTGGCATAGCCATGTTCACTTTCTTCGTCTGGGGCGTGCAGATTCTTTGGGGTATCTGATCCATGGCTAGCATTCGTACTCTTTCTTATGACGCCATCATTATTGGTGGCGGTGGCGCGGGCATGCGCGCCGCGCTGCAATTGGCTCAAGGTGGCCATAAAACTGCAGTGGTGACCAAGGTTTTCCCGACTCGTTCGCATACCGTATCCGCACAAGGTGGCATTACCTGTGCCATCGCCTCGGCCGATCCGAACGATGATTGGCGCTGGCATATGTACGATACCGTCAAGGGCTCCGATTACATCGGTGACCAGGATGCTATCGAGTACATGTGTTCCGTTGGTCCGGAGGCTGTGTTCGAACTGGAGCACATGGGCTTGCCATTCTCCCGTACCGAGCAGGGCCGTATCTATCAGCGTCCGTTCGGCGGTCAGTCCAAGGACTACGGTAAAGGCGGGCAGGCCGCTCGTACTTGCGCCGCAGCTGACCGTACCGGTCATGCGCTGCTGCACACCCTGTATCAGGCCAACCTGAAGGCCGGCACGTCCTTCCTTAATGAGTGGTACGGCGTGGATCTGGTGAAAAACCAGGATGGCGCCATCGTTGGCATCATTGCGATCTGCATCGAAAACGGCGAAACCGTGTATATCCGCTCCAAGGCCGTGGTTCTTGCTACTGGTGGTGCGGGTCGTATCTATGCGTCGACCACCAACGCCCTGATCAATACTGGCGACGGTATCGGTATGGCGCTGCGTGCAGGTGTTCCGGTTCAGGACATCGAAATGTGGCAGTTCCACCCGACCGGCATTGCCGGTGCTGGCGTGCTGGTGACCGAAGGTTGCCGTGGCGAGGGTGGTTACCTGATCAACAAGCATGGCGAGCGTTTCATGGAGCGTTATGCTCCAAACGCGAAGGACCTCGCTGGTCGTGACGTGGTTGCGCGTTCGATGGTCAAGGAAATCCTGGCTGGTAACGGTTGTGGTCCGGATGGCGATCACGTGATGCTGAAACTCGATCACCTCGGTGAGGAAGTACTGCATAGTCGTCTACCAGGCATCTGCGAACTCTCGAAGACCTTCGCGCATGTCGATCCTGTTACTGCTCCAGTGCCTGTGGTTCCGACGTGCCACTACATGATGGGTGGCATTGCCACTAACATTCATGGCCAGGCTATGAGCCAGGATGCTAACGGTAACGACAAGATCATCGAGGGGTTGTTCGCGGTAGGCGAAGTGGCATGCGTATCTGTTCATGGCGCCAACCGTTTGGGCGGCAACTCTCTGCTTGACCTTGTTGTATTCGGTCGTGCGGCCGGTCTCCATCTGGAGAAAGCGTTGAAAGACGGTATCGAGCACCGCGGTGCGACTGAAACCGATCTGGATGTTGCGCTGAATCGACTCGCCAGCCTGAACGAGCGGACCGAGGGCGAAGACGTCGCGTCGTTGCGCAAAGAGCTTCAGAGCTGCATGCAGAACTACTTTGGTGTGTTCCGTACCGGCGAGTACATGCAGAAAGGCATCGCTCAGCTTGCCGATCTGCGCCAGCGCATCGCTACGGTCAAGATCTCTGACAAGAGCCAGGCCTTCAATACCGCGCGTATCGAGGCGCTGGAGCTGCAGAATCTGCTGGAAGTGGCTGAAGCGACTGCGATCGCTGCAGAGAATCGCAAGGAATCGCGCGGTGCGCATGCTCGCGAGGATTTCGAAGAGCGGGATGACGAAAACTGGCTGTGCCACACCCTGTATTTCCCGGGTGAGAAGCGCGTAGCTAAGCGTGCCGTGAACTTCTCTCCGAAGACTGTTCCGACTTTCGAGCCTAAGGTTCGGACTTACTGAGGTCGCCGATATGTTGCAAGTGAGCGTTTATCGCTATAACCCCGATAAAGACGTAAAGCCCTATATGCAGGACTTCCAGGTCAATACCGACGGTAAAGACCTGATGGTGCTCGACGTGCTTGCCCTCATCAAGGAGCAGGACGAAGGCTTCTCTTATCGTCGCTCGTGCCGTGAGGGCGTTTGTGGCTCTGACGGCATGAACCTGAACGGCAAGAATGGATTGGCCTGCATTACACCGCTGTCGTCTGTGGTCAAGGGCAACAAGCTGGTCGTTCGTCCGTTACCCGGTTTGCCAGTTATTCGTGACTTGGCGGTGGATATGGGCATCTTCTATAAGCAGTACGAGAAGGTTCGCCCTTATTTGATGAACGATACGCCGGCTCCGGCTATCGAACGTCTGCAGAGCCCAGAGGATCGGGAAAAGCTTGACGGTCTGTACGAGTGCATCCTGTGCGCTTGCTGCTCGACCAGTTGCCCGTCCTTCTGGTGGAACCCAGACAAGTTCCTCGGACCCGCTGCGCTGCTGCAGGCTTATCGTTTCCTGGCCGACAGCCGCGACACCGAGACCGAGAGCCGTCTGTCTGAGTTGGATGATCCGTTCAGCGTGTTCCGCTGCCGGGGCATCATGAACTGTGTGAGCGTCTGCCCGAAAGGGTTGAATCCGACCAAGGCCATTGGCCATGTGCGGAACATGCTCCTGCAGAGCGCAACCTGATACTCCGAGGTGTCTGCGAGTACTGATAGTAGTAGCAGGCCCTTAATGCTTCACCGCGACACCTACGGCGCCAGAGTTCAAACGACGGCGCCGTAGTCTTAGTAGGAACCCCAGCTCACAAAGCCGTGGTTTCGCTCTGAAAATTTGATGACCAGCAGGGGCATCCGGGGTAGTTCTCGGAAACTATCTGCGCGGTCCGTAGTGGCTTTACCTGGGTCGCTGCTTCAGAACTTGGGAAGTCATGCTGCGGTCTCCACGCTGGTGGTGTCTCCTTATCGAAGGTGACCAGACATGCAAGAAAGCGTAATGCAGCGCATGTGGGACAGTGCCCACCTATCCGGTGGTAACGCTGCCTATGTGGAAGAGCTTTATGAGCTCTACCTGCACGATCCCAACGCTGTGCCCGAAGAGTGGCGCACCTACTTCCAGAAGCTGCCCGTCAGTGGCGGGGCTGCGGCTGACGTATCGCATTCGACAATCCGCGATCACTTCGTCCTGCTGGCCAAGAACCAGCGTCGTGCCCAGCCCGTTTCGGCAGGCAGCGTCAGTAGCGAGCATGAGAAGAAGCAGGTCGAAGTTCTACGTCTGATCCAGGCGTACCGGATGCGTGGCCATCAGGCTGCCCAACTCGACCCGCTTGGCCTGCAGCAACGGCCCGCTCCCGCTGACCTGGCCATTAACAATTACGGGTTGACCGACGCGGACTTGGATACGGTTTTCCGTACCGGCGACCTGGCCATGGGCAAAGACCAGGCGACCTTGCGTGAGATCCACCAGGCGCTGCAAGAGACTTATTGCCGCACGATCGGCGCAGAGTTTACCCACATCGTCGACTCGGACCAGCGCAACTGGTTTCTGCAGAGGCTCGAAAGCGTTCGTGGCCGTCCGTCCTTCTCGCCTGAAATCAAGAGCCATCTGCTTGAGCGCCTGACCGCCGCCGAGGGCCTGGAAAAATACCTGGGTACCAAGTATCCGGGTACCAAGCGGTTTGGTCTGGAAGGTGGTGAGAGTCTGATTCCATTGCTGGATGAGATAATCCAGCGCTCAGGCTCATACGGCACTAAGGAAATCGTGATTGGCATGGCCCACCGTGGCCGTCTCAACGTCCTGGTCAACACCTTTGGTAAGAACCCGCGCGACCTGTTCGACGAGTTTGAAGGCAAGAAAGTCGAAGGGCTCAGTTCCGGTGATGTGAAGTATCACCAAGGCTTCTCTTCGAACGTGATGACTCCGGGCGGCGAAATACATCTGGCGATGGCGTTCAACCCGTCGCACCTGGAAATCGTGTCGCCGGTGGTCGAAGGCTCCGTTCGTGCCCGTCAGGATCGCCGTTGTGATGCAGTTGGCGACAAGGTGCTGCCGGTCACGATTCACGGTGATGCCGCCGTGGCGGGGCAGGGCGTTGTGATGGAAACGTTCCAGATGTCCCAAACTCGTGCCTATCGCACGGGCGGCACCATCCGGATCGTGATCAACAACCAGGTTGGCTTTACCACCAACAAGCAAGAAGACGCGCGCTCCACTGAGTATGCGACTGACGTTGCCAAGATGATCCAGGCGCCGATCTTCCACGTAAATGCGGATGATCCTGAAGCTGTTCTGTTCGTCACCCAGCTTGCCGTCGATTACCGGATGCAGTTCAAGCGTGACATCGTCATCGACCTGATCTGCTACCGCCGTCGCGGTCATAACGAAGCGGATGAGCCCAGCGGCACCCAGCCACTGATGTATCAGAAGATCTCCAAACAACGCACCACGCGCGAGCTGTATGCCGATGCGTTGACGCAGTCCAACGTACTCGACAATGAGCGCGTTCAGGCCAAGGTTGACGAGTACCGGACTGCGTTGGATAACGGTCTTCACGTAGTCAAGAGCCTGGTCAAAGAGCCGAACAAGGAATTGTTCGTTGATTGGCGTCCATACCTGGGCCATACCTGGACAGCTCGGTACGACACGCGTTTCGAGCTGAAGGCATTGCAGGAACTGTCCAGCAAGATGCTGGCGGTGCCGGAAGGCTTCGTGGTTCAGCGACAAGTGTCGAAGATTCTCGAGGATCGTCAGAAGATGGGAGCCGGTGCGCTCGCCATCAACTGGGGCTACGCCGAGACACTGGCTTATGCAACCCTGCTGTTCGAAGGCCACCCGGTTCGCATCAGCGGCCAGGACGTGGGCCGCGGCACCTTCTCGCACCGTCATGCGGCGTTGCACAACCAGAAGGATGGCAGCACCTATATTCCGCTTCAGCATCTTTACGAAGGTCAGCCTCGCTTCGACCTGTACGACTCCTTCCTGTCGGAAGAGGCAGTACTAGCATTCGAGTACGGCTACGCCACTACCATGCCCAACGCACTGGTGGTGTGGGAAGCGCAGTTCGGCGACTTCGCAAACGGTGCACAGGTCGTGATCGACCAGTTCATCACCAGCGGCGAGCACAAGTGGGGCCGTCTGTGCGGGCTGACCATGCTGTTGCCGCATGGTTACGAAGGGCAAGGTCCGGAACACTCGTCCGCGCGTCTGGAACGCTACCTGCAGCTGTGCGCCGAGCACAACATCCAGGTCTGCGTGCCGACGACACCTGCTCAGGTCTATCACATGCTGCGTCGCCAGGCGATCCGACCGCTGCGCAAGCCTCTGGTAGCGCTTACACCGAAGTCGCTGCTGCGCCATAAGCTGGCGACCTCGACCTTGGAAGACCTGACTCAAGGCTCGTTCCTGACAGTGATCCCCGAGATCGATCAGATCGATCCGGACAAGGTCGAACGCGTTGTAATGTGCAGCGGCAAGGTCTACTACGATCTGCTGGACAAACGCCGCAGTGAAGGTCGTGGGGACATCGCAATTGTTCGTCTGGAACAGCTGTATCCGTTCCCGGAAGAAGACTTGGCGGAGGTGCTAGCGCCTTACCAGAACCTCAAGAATATCGTCTGGTGTCAGGAAGAACCGATGAACCAGGGCGCCTGGTATTGCAGCCAGCATCACATGCGTCGCGTTGCCATCGCGCACAAGAAAGAGCTGTTCTTGCAGTACGCGGGTCGTGAAGCGTCTGCTGCGCCTGCAGTCGGCTATGCCTCCATGCACGCAGAGCAACAGGAAAAGCTGCTGCAGGACGCCTTCACCGTTTAATCATTCTTGCAAGAGGCCGCAGACATCGCGGCCTCTATGTAAAACCGAATCAAATAGGACCCCAGCTAATGGCTATCGAGATCAAAGCCCCTCAATTTCCGGAATCGGTTGCTGACGGCACAGTTGCGACCTGGCACAAGCAGCCGGGCGATGCGGTAAAGCGTGACGAATTGATTGTCGACATCGAGACCGACAAGGTCGTTATGGAAGTGCTGGCCGAAGCGGACGGCGTGCTGAGTGAAATCGTCAAAAACGAAGGCGATACCGTGCTCAGCGGTGAGCTGCTTGGCAAGCTGGATGCGGGCGCTACTGCCTCTGCCGCTGCGCCAGCTGCTGCGCCTGCACAAGCCGACGCTCCTGCTTCGGCGGCCGCGCCCGCTACCGGCGGGGAAG
>NZ_AGSX01000016.1 GCF_000235745.1 Stutzerimonas stutzeri SDM-LAC
GGGCGCCCTGGCCGGCGGCCCGCTGATGGCCGCCGGGTTTCTGGCCAACGAAAACAAGCCGGTATTCAAAAGCCACGACCGCTACGGGCACCGCATCGACCTGGTGGAGTTTCATCCGGCATATCACGAGCTGATGAGCGCCGCGATCGCGCATGGCATCCCGTCGCTGCCCTGGACCGATCCGCAAGCCGGTGCCCAGGTGGCGCGCGCGGGATTGATGTACCTGCACAACCAGGCTGAATCGGGCAGCAGCTGCCCGCTGACCATGACCTACGCCAGCGTGCCTGCGCTACGGCAGCAGCCCGGCATTGCCGACGCCTGGTTGCCAAAGATCCTCAGCCTCGAATACGACCCGCGCAACCTGCCGATGGAGCAGAAAAGCGGCGTAACCATCGGCATGGCGATGACCGAGAAACAAGGCGGCACCGACGTCCGCGCCAACACCACCCGCGCGCACGCGGTCGGCGCTGTCGGTCCCGGCCAGCCGTATGAACTGGTCGGGCACAAGTGGTTCTGCTCGGCGCCGATGTGCGACGCCTTTCTGACCCTGGCGCAGACCGACAACGGCCTGTCCTGCTTCCTGCTGCCCCGACATCGCCCAGACGGCAGCCGCAATCAGTTCTATATCCAACGGCTGAAGAACAAACTGGGCAACTGGTCCAACGCCTCCAGCGAGGTCGAATATCGCGGTGCGCTGGCCTGGATGATTGGCGAGGAAGGCCGCGGTGTGCCGACCATCATCGAAATGGTTTCCTCGACCCGCTTCGACTGCATGATCGGCTCCAGCTCCCTGATGCGTCAGGCACTGACCCAGGCCCTGCACCACTGCACGCACCGACAGGTGGGCGGTCGTGCCCTGATCGAACAGCCACTGATGCAGAACGTGCTCGCTGACCTGGCGCTGGAGAGCGAGGCGGCACTCGCGCTAACCATGCGCATGGGTCGCGCGCTGGACCACCCGTTCGACGAGCAGGAAGAGAAGTTCGCCCGGCTGGTGACGGCGATCGGCAAATACTGGATCTGCAAACGCGCCCCGGAAATGATCGCCGAGGCGAGTGAATGTCTGGGCGGTGCCGGTTACGTCGAGGACACCATCCTGCCGCGGCTCTACCGTGAGGCGCCTGTCAATTCGATCTGGGAAGGCTCGGGTAACGTGCAATGCCTGGACGTGCTGCGCGCTCTATCGAAGGAGCCCGGCGTTAGCGACGTACTGTTCGCCGAACTGGGCGATGGCCATGGCGATGTGCGCTTGAAGCGCCATATCGACGGGCTGCAAACCGCTTTTGCCGATAAAGACGACATCCAGTACCGCGCCCGCCAGCTGACTGAGGACGTCGCCATCGCGCTGCAGGCCAAATTGCTGCTGGAAGCGGGTAACGAGGCAGTGTCGGATGCCTTCATCGCCAGCCGCCTGGAGGGCTGCGGCCGGGCCTTCGGCACACTCCCACGCGGTCTCGACATCAGTGCGCTGTTGGCGCGTAGCGCACCTTTTCTTGACTAAGCCGCGCGGCTTAGCGCATCCGGTTCTAGATGCTAATTCCGTAGGGGCGTGTGGTCGGTCCGTAGCAGCAACTCAACACTGGGGAGAGCAGGTGGTTGATGATATGTACGGATTTCTAAACACATCGAAGGCGGTCAGCCACATCGCGCAAAATCGCCACTCCGAGGGGATGCTTACTCGCGACTGTGCTTCAGCTGGCTTGCGGGCGCTAATGTCAGTGCGTTGCAGCTCTTGACGCCTTCGTGTGTTAGGCCAGTATCCCCGCTAACACCTCGCGGTCGATGTTCGCTCCGCTGAGTACCACGGCAATCCGCTCGCCACGGTTGCGCTCGCGCTCCTGCATCGCGGCTGCCAGTGCGGCGGCGCCGGCGCCTTCGGCGAGGTTATGGGTGTCTTCGTGGTAGGCGACAATGGCTTGGCGGATCTCGGTATCGTCGACCCGTACGATGCGTGCGGCGCCGTTGCGGATGATCTCCAGCGCTTCCGGCGCCGGCATTCGGCAGGCCATGCCGTCAGCAAAGGTGTCGGCCGTTTCGGTGGTGACGATGCGACCCTGTTCGAAGCTCTGCGCGTAGGCATCGGCCGCGCTCGACACCACGCCGATGATTTCAGTATCCAGCCCCAGCAGATCGCGGGTGCGGATCATCCCGCAAATCCCCGAGCCGAGTCCGATGGGCACGTAGACCCTACGGACATCCGGCAGCGCTTCGAGCAATTCCAGCGCATAGGTGGCGACGCCTCTGATCAGGTCCGGATGCAGGGACGGGACAAGATGCCAGCCGTTGGCTTCGGCCAGTTCCGCTGCGCGCTGGCGGGCGGTATCGAAGTCGTGGCCATATTCGACGACTTCGGCGCCGCAGGCGCGCATGGCGGCATTTTTTTCAGCGGAATTGCCCTCCGGCACCAGGATCTGCAGCGACAAGCCTGCCGTGCGTGCGGCCATTGCCATGCTAATGCCGTGATTGCCGCGGGTTGCGGTAATCAGCCCCGGCAGGTGCGGCTCTCGCTTGATCAGCTCGTGCACATAGAACAGGCCACCACGCACCTTGAAGGCGCCAGCTGGCGTATGGTTCTCATGCTTGACCCACACCTCACAGCCAAGCCGCTCGGCCAGCAGCGGCCAAGCGTATTGAGGGGTCGGCGGTACGCTCCGGTGAATCAGTTCGGCTGCCTGACGCAGTTGCTGTAGATCGAACATCGAAGTCTCCTGGGCGGGTTTGACCTCGATCCTAGGCGGCGGGCATTGTATGGGTAAATCTTTATATTGCATGGCCAACAATGTGGTTACCAATCTCGATTCGGATGATCAGCCGCGCTACCTGGCGCTGGTCGACGCCATTGCCGGGGCCATTGCCCGTGGCGAGCTGAAGCCGGGCGACCGGTTGCCACCGCAGCGGCGTCTGGCCTGGGCGCTCGGCCTCAATCCGAGTACGGCCATGCAGGCCTACCGCGAAGCGGCGCGCCGGCATCTGGTGGGCGGTGAGGTCGGTCGCGGTACCTATGTGCTGGCCAGCAGCCGCGAGGCCAGCCTGTTCCGGCTGAAAACGCCGGAGGCGCACCCGGAGCTAGTCGACCTGTCGACCAACCTTCCGGTGCTCGATCCAGACGATGACGACCTGCAGCGCAGCATGACGGCCTTGTGCGCGACGGGGGAACTGGCGAGCCTGCAGGGTTACCCCTCGGCGCGCAGTCTGCAGCGTGGCCAGCTGGCGGTCAGCAGCTGGTTGCGCGGAAGAGCGCTTGAGATCCCGCCGCAGCAGATCATGCTTTGTGCCGGGGCGCAGCAGGGGGTGTTCGCCGCGCTGATTGGCTTGTGCGAGCCCGGTGAACCGGTGCTGGTCGAAGCCCTGACCTCGCCAGGCATCAAGGCCGCCGGGCGCCAATTGCGGCTGCCGCTGCACAGGGTGGCGATGGATGCCTTCGGCATCCTGCCGGACGATCTTGATCGTCTGGCCCGAGCCACCTCGGCGCGCGTGGCCGTGCTGACGCCCTGCATGCAAAACCCGACCGCCGTCAGCATGGATGAACAGCGCCGCGAAGCCATTGCCGCCGTGGCGCGTCGGCGCGGCTTGCTGATCATCGAGGACGATATCTACGGCGCGCTGGGCGACGAGCCTCCGCTGGCTGCGGCATTGCCCGATCGCACCTTGCTGATCAGTAGCCTGTCGAAGACGGTGGCGCCCGGCCTGCGGCTGGGTTTCATTGCCGGACCGGAGGAGTGGCTGTCGCGCATCGACCCGGAAAGGCAGGCGACCAGTTGGGCCTTGTCGACGCTGTGCCTGCGGATCGGCTGCGAATGGCTCGAAGACGGCACTGCGGCGCGTCGGCTGGTCTGGCAGCGCGAACAGATGACCCGCCGCTGGCGGCTGGCGCAGAAACTGCTTGGTGCTGCCTCGCCATATGCCGCGCCGCATCTGTGGCTCGAACGGGCGAAGGATAAGGATCTGTCAGTGCTGTGCCGCGAAGCCGGAATCGAAGCGGCAACGGCGGAGGCCTTCGCGGTAGGTCATGACGCGCCCAACGCGCTGCGGCTGAGCCTGACCGCGGCGCCCAGCCTCGCGGTATTGAAAGCGCGGCTGGAGGCACTGGCGCTGCGAGTTGCTGCGGCTGATCGATGGCCGTAGCGATCCGGTGCTACCGCTGTCATCGAACAGCAGGCAAGATGTTTTCAACGAATGAACAAGGAAACCCACCATGAATCCAGCAGGCGAGAATTTTCGCATTGCCACCAGCGCTGAAGCGGCCGTGGACCACCTTGCCGAGCTGCATCAGCAGGCCACCCGCGCCTTGAACCAGGCGCTGAAGCGTTACGTGGCGTCGCGTCAGGAGCCGGATGCGACCGAGCGGGCGATGTTCCGTTACCCCGAATTGCGCCTGACCTACGAATGCCACGGCGAAGTGCCGGCCTCGACCCGTGCCTACGCCAAGGTGCAGGCGCCAGGCGTCTACAGTGTGACCGTGACCCATCCGGCGTCGTTTCGCAGCTATCTGCTTGACCAGCTGCAGCCGTTGATTACCGATTTCGGCGTCACGGTCGAGGTCGGCATCAGCGAGCGCAACATTCCCTATCCGTACGTGATCGAGCAGGGCGATGAACTGGCTGGCACCGGCGTGACCGCCGCAGAGCTGGCGCGCGTGTTCCCCAGTACCGATCTGTCCGCCGCTACCGATGACATCGCCGACGGCCTCTACGACTGGGAACATGCCGACCCCTATCCGCTGGCGCTGTTCGATGGTGCGCGGGTGGATTTCTCGCTGCGCAGGCTGGTGCATTACACCGGTAGCGATTGGCGCCACGTGCAGCCGTGGATTCTGCTGACCAACTACCACCGCTATGTTGACCAGTTCATCCGCCACGGCCTCGACATGCTGCGCGACGACACCCGCTTCGTGCGCATGGTGCTGCCGGGCAACATCATCATCGAGCGCGGCATGGAGGAGGGCGAAGCCCAGTCGATCATCGGTGGTGTGCTCTGGCACCGCTACCAGATGCCGGCCTATCACCTCCAGGCGGCCGATGGCGATGGCGTTACCCTGGTCAACATCGGCGTCGGCCCTTCGAACGCCAAGAACATCACCGATCACCTGGCCGTGCTGCGTCCGCACTGCTGGCTGATGATCGGCCACTGCGGCGGCCTGCGGCAGTCGCAATCCATCGGTGACTACGTGCTGGCCCACGCCTACATGCGCCGCGACGGCATCCTCGACCGGGTGTTGCCGCCGCACATCCCGCTACCCGCGTTGGCCGAAGTGCAGCAGGCACTGCAGGAAGCTGCCGCGCAGGTCACCGGCGACAAGGGCGAGGCGCTGAAGAAGCGGTTGCGCACCGGCACCGTGCTGACCTACGACGACCGCAACTGGGAGCTGCGCTGGGCGCAGGAACGGCCGCTGATCAACCTTTCGCGCGCCGTGGCGGTGGACATGGAAAGCGGCACCATCGCCGCCCAGGGCTATCGTTTGCGGGTGCCCTACGGCACCTTGCTTTGCGTTTCCGACAAGCCGCTGCACAGCGAGATCAAGCTGCCGGGTTCGGCCAATGCCTTCTATGAGCGCGCCGTGACCCAGCACCTGAAGATCGGTATCGCCGCGCTCGACCTGTTGCGCAACCAGCTCAATTCGCTGCATTCGCGCAAGCTGCGCAGCTTCGACGAGCCGCCGTTCCGTTGATAGCCGGGCCGGCACCCGTCCTTGGGGCCGGTCACTCAGGCTAGTCCTTCAGGAAGTCGGGTAGCTTCGGATCGCCTTTGGCTGGCAGGCTGTAGGCGACCACGTAGTCGCCCGGTGGCGTTTCCATGAAGTGGTGCCCGCCAGCGACGATCACGAGGTATTGACGGCCATTGACCTCGTAGGTCATGGGCGTTGCCTGGCCCCCGGCTGGCAGCACGTCCTGCCAGACGACCTCGCCGGTGTCGATATCAATGGCGCGGATCAGGTTGTCCGTTGCCGCAGCGATGAAAATCAGCCCGCCGGCGGTGATCACCGGGCCGCCGTTGTTCGGTGTCCCGACGGTGACCGGCAGGTGCGACGGTATGCCGAACGGGCCGTTGCGCCGAGC
>NZ_AGSX01000015.1 GCF_000235745.1 Stutzerimonas stutzeri SDM-LAC
GTCGGGAGTAGTGCGCTTGTTCTTGTCGGTGGTGTAGAAATGGCCGGTACCGGCGCTGGACACCAAACGGATCAGGGCACGCATGATAGTTCTCCTTAAACCTTTTCGCCGCGAGCGCGGAGTTCAGCCAGAACGGCGTCGATGCCGCGCTTGTCGATAACGCGCATGCCTTTGGCAGTCAGGCGCAGACGTACGAAGCGGTTCTCGGACTCGACCCAGAAGCGATGATGCTGCAGGTTCGGTAGAAAACGACGACGGGTTTTGTTGTTCGCGTGGGAAATGTTGTTCCCGGTTACCGGACCCTTACCGGTAACTTGACAGACTCTCGACATGCCTCAGCCCTCTAAAACCACATGCCCAACCCGGCATGGGTTGGCCGCTTGAATTCAATTGTCATTTGGCGCTCAGCGCCGCGTTTCGTTGGGGTCTTACCGGCTACGCGGCAAGCGAAGAAACCGGGCCCCTAGAAAAGAGCGCTGCTTTATATCAGAAAGCCCCCCAGGCAACAAGCGCAGTGTGGCTTTACAGCGTCGATACTCACTGCCTCGATTCCTTCACGGGCCAAGCCTGGCGAGGCCTGCCGCGGTAAACCGTTCGTCGCCTGCGCATCGGCTCACTTTATATAGTGAGAACAATCAGAGCCGTCAGTTGCAACGAACTGGCCTGGCAGGGCTACCGGACTGTCATCGTGTCGCTGTAAATCCTCTCCTGCCTGCGACGCGATGAGAGCACCGTATTTTGTCGCCCAGCCTCACATTAAAGCGAACAATGGTTTTGCTGTGCGAAATGCAGAACCGTTATTTTCAGCTATGATGACCCAACTGGCGCTAAACGACCATGGTCGAGGAAAGCCACCGTTGCAACTTGCGCAATCGCTGAAGCCCCCTGCCGAGCCATGGGCGATCTGCTATCGTGCGCGCCGCCGCCCTACCACCGGACAGACCGACACCACCATGAGCGACATCGAAGACACCGATATTCCCAAGGACCGCAAATTCGTCGAAGCGCTATCGCGCGGGCTGGATGTGCTGCGTGCCTTCACCCACGGTTCGGTGGTGATGGGCAACCAGGACATTGCGCGCATCACCGGGTTGCCCAAACCAACGGTGTCGCGCATGACCTACACCCTGACCAAGCTCGGTTACCTCAGCTACTCGCCGCAGCTGGAAAAGTACCAGCTCGACTCCGGCGTACTGGCGCTCGGTTATGCCTACGTCTCCAATCTGCGCGTGCGCCAGCTGGCCAAGCCATACATGGACGAGTTCTCGCGTCGCACCAACACATCCGTGGGCCTCACCTGCCGTGACCGGTTGTCGATGATCTATATCGAAAACTGCCGGCCGGCTGAGGTTTCCACACTGCGCATGGACGCGGGTGTGCGCCTGCCGCTGGCCACCACGGCAGCAGGCCGCGCCTTTCTCGCCGGCACTCCGGAAAAGGAGCGTGCGCATTTGATGGCGGCGCTGGAAGCCAAATACGGCGACGAGTGGACCACGATGGAGCAGTCCCTTGGAAAATCCTTCGCCGAGTTCCGCCAGCACGGCTTCTGCCTGTCGCTCGGCGACTGGGACCGCAACGTGATGGCCGCTGGCGTACCGCTTCATCTGGCCGACGGCAGCATCATGGCGCTGACCTGCGGCGCGCCCTCGTTCCAGCTCAGCGAAGAAACCCTACGGGGCTCACTGGCGCACCAGTTGGAAATGCTCGCACGCGATATCGAAAGTCTGGGCGTCTGATCATTGGCCAAGTGGCACCCAGTCAAGCGGGAAGCGTAGGCTGCACCGACCTTTCGCTCATCGACTCCGCAAAGATGCCGATCGGTCTGCCGTCACTGCGCCCTGACGCTGGCCCAGGCGATGTCCGCAAGCAATTCGCGGCAATCCGCCAGCGCCGTGCGTGAACGTCCGGCCAGCCAGTTACGGGCCATGTCGTGGCAGGGCCCGATCACCACGGCCAGAAAGCAATCGCCCGGCATCCGGCGAAAGGCACCGCTATCACGGTGCCGGCGCAAGATTGCGCTCACCCGCTCGCCATGGGCCTGATTGACCTCGCGCAGTCGTTCCCCCATCTCACCGGCCTCGACCCGCCCACGGTTGTGCAGAACGAAGCGTGCCCAGTCCGGGTTTTCCACGACCCAATCGATGTAGCTGGCGACGAACAATTTGACGCACGCCTCGGCATCCAGCGTATCGATCAGTCCGGCTTCCAATCGCGCGGCGTATTCACCAATGCCTTCCAGATACAGCGCCGCAATGATCCGCTCGCGGTTACCGAAATGGTGGTACAGGCTGCCGATGCTCGCGCCGGAACGGTCTCGGATCATTTCGATGGTGGTCGCCTCTACCCCGGACTCGGTAAAGCAAACGAGCGCGGCCTGAAGAATTTCTTGCTTGCGACTACTTCGAGCCATCCGATCTCCGACTAGAATAATGTTCTAGAATTAATTTCTGCTGCTCGTATACTGCACCGATCCAGGCATTACAAAAAGACCGGAGAACAGGCATGGCGACGATACAGGCGGAAGCACGCTCGATCGACAACGGCAACGACCATCAATTGGCGAGCTGTTGGTATCACCCTGAGGGCAGGCCACGCGGCGCCGTGCTGATCGCTCCAGCAATGGCGGTGAAGCAAGACTTCTATACCCATTTCGCCAGTTGGCTCGCCAGCCAGGGATTTCTGGTGGTGACATTCGACTACCTCGGCATGGGCCAGTCCTGCCATGTCCCTTTACGCCAGCTTGAGGTGGATATTCTCGACTGGGCCCGTCACGACTGCAGCGCGGTGCTCGCTGCCGTGGTGGAAGCTGCTGGCGAGCTGCCGGTCTACTGGATCGGCCACAGCGTCGGCGCGCAAATTCTGCCCCTGGTGCAAGGCCATGAGCGGCTCACCCGTATCGTGACCATCGCCGCAGGCAGCGGTTATTGGCGCGAGAACAGCCCACAGATTCGCCGCCAGGCATGGTTGCTTTGGCATGGATTGGCACCGCTGCTTACGTCTCTGTTCGGCTACTTCCCCGGTGGCCGTATCGGGGCAGTCGGTGACCTGCCGGCCGGCGTGATCCGCCAGTGGCGTCGCTGGTGCCTGCATCCCGAGTACCTAGTTGGCGTCGAGGGCGAACCCATGCGGCGCGCGTTCGCCGAAGTACAGACGCCGCTGACATCCCTGTCATTTACCGACGACGAGATGATGTCAGCGCGCAGTACCGAATCGCTGCATGGCTTTTATACCGGCGCATCGAAACTGATGCGCCGCATCGCCCCGGACGAAGTCGGCGCCGATCGCATCGGCCATTTCGGGTTCTTCCGCCGAGCCTTCGCACCGACGCTTTGGGCGAACTATCTGCTGCCGGCGCTGGAGCAGGACGACAGCGATCAAAATGACGCGCTGGCCGCGGTGAGATAGGCAATATGCGGCGTGGCAACAAATCCTGCAGATCCTCGAAGCGAAGCGGCTCTTTCTTCAACGTGTGGTGAACGTTGGCGCGGTAGTCATGGATACAGACCTCCCGCGTCCAGGGCAATCCAGAGTACCGCCATGCTGGGCGCGGCGACGAACTGCTCGAGCGCATCGAGACGCGGGCTCGCAAGCTGGGGCCGAAAACCCTGTTCGTGCTCACCATCCGCACGGCGCACTGGTTTCGCGAGCGCGACATCGAGCCCGGCGGTGTCGAGCGACTGCCGGCCGCATGGGCCTCGCTTTATAACTTCCAGCGCAACTCGGAGATTTGCGAAAAGGCGCTCTGAGGCATACCTGTCAAGGACAGAAGTACCAGTGGGAGCGGTCTTGACCGCGAATGGCTGTGCGGCAGGGCCCGGGTTGTTCGCGGTCAAGACCGCTCCCACAAGACCGCTACAAACACCGCTCCCACGAACCGCTTCACGCAGCGCCCGCGCAGGGCGGGTAGAACTCACTGAGGCAATCCATCACCACCGATCGGCGTCGCGCCACGTGCGGCGAAGATTGGGTCGATGCTTTCCGCAAGTGGTGGCTAAAGCACACTCTACTGGTATTAGCGAGGTCCTTGCGCATCTGGGCCAACGCATTGGGCGCGATGCCGGTCACCCGACCATCTTCCGCCGCGCCCAGGATCAGCGTGCCGCCGTGCTGGTTGAGAAAGGCGCAGATGGTTTCCTAGATACCGCGATTCAGCGCCTCGCGGGTGCGCTTGAATTCGACCATCAGGCCTTCACCGTCGCGCAGCAGGCGGGCCAGATGTTTGGGCGTCTCCGAATCGCCAGCAAGCTGGCTCCTACGTAGAACAACGGTGCAGCCCAAGCCTAGGGCTTAGCGGAGAAGCCGCCCGTCCGCGCGTAGCCCCCCAAAGGTGCCTAAAAAAAGACCGGGCCATAGGGCCCGGGCGTGG
>NZ_AGSX01000014.1 GCF_000235745.1 Stutzerimonas stutzeri SDM-LAC
CAAAGCAATTTATCTTTTGGAATTACCCGCCGCCCATGGCAGATTTTCCAGCGAAGCAATAAGGCTGCTTGACGTGTTGGCCAACTGCCCAACCAGCAAGTCCATCGCGTTGAACTGCTTGTAGAGCCGGTCCTGCAGAGAGGTAATGCGCCGGGTGAGATCTTCTTTTTGCTTGTCGATACCGGAGATAGTATCCGTCATCTGCTTATTGCGTTGCTCGAGAATGCCGCCAGTTTCAGTGTAGGGCTTGAGCTTTGCATCCAGTCGGCTCGCAAGGCCTTTTTCGCCAGTGAACAATGCAGGCAGCTCGGTAAAGTTGCTGTCCATTACCTTGCTCAACTTGGCATCGTCGATCTTCAGCGTGCCGTCTTTCTGCGTGGTGATGCCCAGATCAGCCAGCGCACGGAGCGCGCCGTCACTCTGCACATTGGTCAATTCGCTGCGAATCGTCCCCAACAACGTTCGCGCCGTGGCATCACCCACTAGAGCGCCGGTAACAGGCGTTTTGCCATCACCCACGCTTGTAACCTTGGTCTGCGCGTTGATCACGCCGATCAGCTTGTTGTAGCTGTCGACAAAAGACTGGATCTGCTTTTTAACGCCCGCCTTGTCTTCTGCAACACTGATGGTTAGCGGTTCGTTGTCTGCCGTTTTAGCCTTGAGATCGAGCGTGACGCCATCGATGGCGCCTTCGATCGTATTGGTCTTGCTGGTCACCACCATTCCATCGACGGTTATCTGGGCACTTTGAGCCATTTGCAGCATCTTCGGCCCTGGGTTTGCCGCATACGCAGCCAGCGCATCTTGATACTGCGCCGCGGTCAAGCCGTCCGCTTCGGGTTTCTGGACTAGAGCGCTGGTTTCGAGATCAGTCAAATCGAAACGGCCCGCAGCAGGATCTGACGACGTGGCCTGAACGGTTATATCCTCACCCTTGCCCGTTGCTGTGCTGCTCAACACAAGTCGAGCACCGGTGTCGTCCGTAACGATAGTGGCAGACACGCCAAGTTCTACGCCGGCCTTGTTGATCGCATCGCGAATACCGGCCAAGGTGTTGTTGCTTTCGTCGACGTCGATGTTCAGGGCCTTGTCCTGCTGGCCCACCGTTACCGTCAGCGTCCCGCTGCCGAAAGTAGCCGGCTGATCCACCGAGTTCTCAAACGACTGCAACGCGACCTTGCTGCTCGCCGCTAAGCTTTTCACCTCAACCTGATAGCTACCCGCACCAGCCTGGGTACTGGCGGTAATGCCAACCAGATCCGACTTGCTGGATGTCGCTGAGCGCGCCTGAAAAAGGTCAGCCTTGTTTAATGAACCAAGTGCCGTCTGGAACTCACTGATAGCGCCCTTCAAGGCACCGACAGCTGTTATCTGGGTGGTGGTTTTCTTTTCGAGGTTAGCGAGCTGCGTTTGTTTAGGAGCACGCTCAGCCGCGACCATGCTGGACACGATACTGTCGATATCAATACCCGAACCAATACCTGTTACGCCAGCCATAGCCATACCTCGTCAAAAAAATGTTAGCTCTCATGCCGATACAAGAAACGTACCGTTTAAGCCTTGGCTTCGAACATCAAGCTGCGCATTTCATCCAACCGCTCGGTAAGCCGAAGAATCTCCTCCGACGGTATCTGCCGAACGACCTTGCCCGAATCGCCATCGATGACCTGCACAACCACATCGCCGGTCGAATCGTCGACGCTGAAGTTAAGGTCACGCTGGATACTTTGTACCTGTGAACGAAACCGCTCGACCAGATCAGTCATGTCCGCGGACGGTTTCGCATCCGCCGCTTTCTTTTGCTGACCTGGATCTTCAGACGCAGAAAACCCAACCTCCTCGAAGAGGCTGGGTGAAGAACCAGCTGTCATGGGCGATGTGTTTCCGCCCGATATCTTTCCGACGTCCATTGATTCACCTCTAATGAATCAATGGGAACAGAGCTCGCTCTGCCCCCATCGTTAACGCCTTCTGCTCGATTACTGCAGTAGACTCAGAACAGCCTGCGGCAGCTGCTTGGCCTGGGCAAGGATCGCGGTACCAGCCTGTTGCAGGATCTGGTTCTTGCTTAGGTTGGCAGTTTCGGCAGCAAAGTCCGTGTCTTGAATGCGACCACGGGCAGCAGAAACGTTTTCCGAAATATTCTGCAGATTCGCGATCGTGTTATCGAAACGGTTCTGCACGGCGCCGAGGTCTGCGCGCTGGGCATCGATCGACTCGATCGCCTGGTCGATAGCGATGATGGCCTTCTGTGACCCTTCAACTGTTCCGATGTCGATGCCCTGGATATTGGTCGTAACCGCGCCGCTTGCCGTTGGCACATCCGTACTAGCAGCCCCATCCTCTCCTAAACCAAGGAAGACCGAGTTTTCGCTTACGCTGCCGGATCCTGCAGCAAACGAATCGGTCGAAACCAAGTTCAGCGTGCCGCTTGCAGCGCCAGCCGCGGTCGGCTTAAACGCACTTACACCGATATTTGCATCGTTGATAAGGGTGGCCAATTTATCAGTGGCTTCTGCGCCAGTGTCACCCTTATCAATAGTCGCTTTATAGGTGCGAGGCTCGCTCCACCCCTGCCCATTAACGGTAATCGCAATCGTGCCGGAGGTGGTTGCTTTACCAGTAGTAGTATCAAACGTAACAGCTGCACCGCTAACAGCAGTATCCATACTTACAGCGCCACTGGTGTAGGTCGCATCCAGCGCCTTCGAACTCATCTCATCAATTTTGACGCTGATGGTTTCGTTAGCGGAACTACCCACTTGAAAAGTAGTGGTGCCGAAGCTACCGTCAAGCAGCTTCTTGCCACCGAAGCTGGTGGTGTTAGCAATACGATCGAGTTCTTTCTTCAGCTCACTGACTTCAGAGTTGAGCGCCGTGCGCTCTTCACTGCTGTTGGAACCGTTGGCAGACTGCAGCGACAAGTCGCGCATACGCTGCAGCAAGCTGGTGGATTGCTGGAGGGCGCCTTCAGCCGTCTGCGCCATGGAGATGCCGTCATTAGAGTTTTTGACCGCGACACCCAGACCATTCACCTGGCTGGTGAGACGGTTAGCGATCTGCAGGCCGGCGGCGTCGTCCTTGGCGCTGTTGATCCGGCTACCGGTAGAAAGACGCTGCATCGACACCGACAGAGCGTTTGAAGAGTTGTTCAGGTTGCGCTGAGTGTTCAGGGAAGCAACGTTAGTGTTTACGGTCAAAGCCATGATGTGTGTCCTCCATCGGACCTAGCTTGTTGTGCCTGGGTTGCGACCCTAGCCTGCAATGCTCAGGCAACCATTGAGTTCGCATTCGTAATTGATATCGGCGATGCGCCAGGAAGCTTTAGCTAAAAATTTGATGCATTTTGGCGAAGACTGCGAAAAGGCTGACGCAGCAACAAGTAGGCAAATGTGGCTGTGATCGAAGAAAAATTTAAACAGCTGGCCCCTCACGGGGACCAGCTTGATGCAGGGAGCGGAACAGTCAGTGCGAACTGGGCAACCAAGCACTGCGCCAATCCGTCAGCGCTGCGTCTTGAAGCATCCAACCGCGGAGCACAGCGGAGCGCAGTTCATCGCCTTGGCGAGCGGTCGTGTCGAGGTCAGCCAAGTGCATACGGATCGCTTCGACCCAATCCCTGAAGCGATTCTTCACCCGGGTCACTGGTAAACCGCCTCGATAGTTACCTACGTCACTGCAAATGACGGGAAATCCACATGCGCCGTATTCGAGCAGCCGCAGATTACTTTTGCACTCGTTGAACAGATTTTGCTCGAGCGGGGCTAACGCCAGGTCCAAATTCAAGCGAGCCAGCGCAGCGGGATACAGACTGATTTCAACCCCTGCATGAAATTCCTTTACGTAAGGCCTGAGCTTCTCTGGACACATCCCAAAGAAAATCCAGTCCACCTCGCCCGCAAGCGCTTTCACTACGTCGGCAATCAGCTCCAAGTCGCCTGTATGACCGGCACCACCAGCCCAGCCAACACGAGGGCGCTTGCTTGTTCTTCGCTGCCCTTGAAGCCCTAGCCACCAATTAGGCGGAAGCTTGTTCTCAACAACCCGGATATCGTGATGAAAACCGGAAAAAGCATCCGCCAGAGCTTCGGTTGAAACAACGAAGCGATCTACATAACTCAGACCTCTACGGAGCGATTTCACGATATCTTTCGGCATGTGCTGTTTATGTGCGCTTTTCATAGGCAGGTTCGGCAGATAATCGTCCAATTCGTATACCTTGAACGCACGCGAAAATGCCTTCATGCGACGCATCGCTTCTAAACGCTCCTCGCTGATCTGGCGCTGCAACAAGATAACGTCGGGATCGTATCGCTCAAGGTCTGCGACATGCATAAGCCCCATAGACAGCGCACCATCAATCAGGCCGGCGTCCTGCTGCGCCTTGAACGGCTGCATCAGCCGATAATGACCGCAGCCGAACTGATCTGCCGGGTGTGCCAAAACTACGGGCAAAGGCCGCCAGGTCGCTAACGGTCGCCAGGACAGTGCCGTATCGGCTAACTTGAAGCCCCCTGGCTGAACCAGAGAGAAATTGGCGTTATAAGCGGGGTCATGGGCAAGTAACGGCAGCCATTTGGCGTATAAGGCATCCGCCTCTTCCACACTTGAAGCCTTAGGCTCGCTCCCTATCATCATCTTGACTCTAGGCGACCACACCGTCAGGAAACCAGCTTCACGAGCCCTTAGACAAAGATCAACCCCAGCAAGCGTACCGCTTAGCCCAGCTTCATCTAGCCCCCCGATAGCGTTCCAAAGTTCTTTCGATATCATTAAACAGTCAGAACTCACCGCGCTGTAGTTCTGTTCCACTTGCAGCCGCTGCATATATCCGGCAGACGACAGAGCCTCGCCTTCAAACGGGCTTGTTGCAGGTCCTCGCAACCCCAGCACCAGCCCTGCATGGCTAATGGTGCTTTCCTTGTTGATCAGCTCGGAACCCACGATGCCAACTTCGGGGCGAAGAGCGTGATTAAGCATCTCGTCGAGCCACGTTTCGCTGATCACCGCACAACACTGCGAAAGCAGCACCAAATATTCACCTTGCGCAACAGCAGCTGCCTGGTTACATATGGCGTCTTGGCCTGCTTCCTCTGGAAAACGCAGTACACGGATGCGTTGCTCCGCCATCGATTCAATCCCGACCAGCCACTCACGAACTTCTCGAGAGGCTCTACTATGTTCAAGCAAAAGAATTTCATAGTTTGCGTAACGAGTATTCTCCATCACACTAGTAACACAACGCAGCAATATTGGCAGCTGATCTTCCACGGAAATCAAGATACTGACCAAAGGTTTATCAGCATGGCCATAATTTATTAAGTAACGCCCTGGTAGCGAAGTATCGATACTCGCATCCTGGTACCCACGCTCGTGCAGATGATTGATAACAGCTCGCTGTTCTTTCTCAACGTTAACTAGCGCTGGGGCCGATGTGATCAGGAGCGGCTCGTCAACATGACCCATTCCCGCCAAGCCGCCAACATTTACGAAACGCAGAATCAGCTCAAGCTCTAACGCCTCTGGAAATGCCGGATCGAAACTGCCAGCTTCAACCAGCGCTTCCCGACGGAAAATCCAATGTTGCGCCATACCTGCGGGAAAGCTAAGTAAATAGTCGAGATTCATGGACGGGCGGAACGCGCCCCCCAAAGACCCATCTTCCTGGCGGTATAGTTCATCACAATATATAGCACGGAAATCGGCGCCGGCGCCTAAGAGCTCCAATCCAGCCATTAGAAATCCGCCGGAAGTGAACTCATCCCCTGCCTTCACTAGAACAAGCCAATCGAAACTTGCCGTGGCCAGATATTCGTTTAGTTGAAATATCCAGTTGGCTTTGGTTACATTAACAATCCCGCCATCAAAGGACCCGACAAGCGAGTCACTAACAGTGAACACCACAGGCTCGATATTAGCGTAAAGGTTATGCGGCTCCTTAAGCGAAGCAAGGGTTGTCAGAACGTTCTGGCGATCCGCCTCCAGATCCAATAGCAATACGCCGAAGGATGGCCCCTGTCCGCTCTGTTCCAAGCGCTCCTTCACCAAGCGTTTTTGTACGGGCGATAAAACACGCGCTTCTAGCCAGTCTTTTAGACTTGCAGGTTGATTATTTCTTGATAAATCCGAAACTCCAAAACGTCTCAACATCGCGCGCCGACCGCTACGCACAGCTTCACTGCCCAAATCAGAGTGACGCGAATAGAGCTCACTGTAGAGACGGGGATAATCCATGAGCGCATGTTCGGAACGACGCCCATTTGTTGTTTCAGTTTTACGCATGCGAACCTGAACGGTCTCACGTTGCACGTGATGGAAGGGCGTGCGCGCCGCAAGCCGCATAATAAAATCCCAATCCTCCAAGCCACTCAGCGATTCATCGAAGCCACCTACACTGACCGCGATCGACCGAGGACAGGCAAACGTGTTGACCGGGATATAGTTATCAACAAGCAAACGCTCTCGGGAATATTCATCATGAGCATAACGCTGCTCACGAGTCAGCTCCGTACGGACAGTCCCATCCACTTTCTCAATAATGAATACGGCATCCGCATACACGACCCGCCCGGGGTTTGCTTCTATCGCCAGGGCTAACTCCTGAAGGTGATCGGGCAGGAAGCAATCGTCATCGTCCAGATAGGTAACGTATTGGCCGCGCGCCAAACGCAATGCCGTATTTCGTGCCGCTGCTGGGCCCTGGTTACGCGGCTGAAGGATATAAGTAATGGGGAAATCATAGTTAGCGAGGAGTGGCTCAACCGGATCGCCATGGTCGTTGACCAAGACCACCTCGAACCGCTTTAACGTCTGATTTGAAATACTATCTAGCGCATCTAGTAGCAGCGCAGGACGATTGAACGTAGTTAAAATAACAGTAAACAGTACGTCGCTAACCGATTCGAGACAATGCTCGACAGCGGATTCGCTTGGCACGACAGGGAAAAAATCGTTTCCGTAGCAGTAGAAATCGATCAACGCCGATATCAAAGCTGATTCGGCTAAATTTGTAAAAGCTTCCGGCTGACAAAAAAGCCCTTTCTCACCTCTAATTATGAATGGCACATCAAAAACTTGCCGAAAAAAATAGAAATAATAAAATCTCTCCGCAACCTCCCGATTGCAATTTCGATCTTCCGCCACCAAGAACTTCTCAACCTCATTTCCTACATCAGTCAGTTCGCAATTTGACTCCCAAAATATGCCACGCCCACGATACAGCCCACCACCACCCAAATAAACCCGTTTGTCCAGCAAAGTACTTTCTAATGCAACTGTCGAGGAAAACGCAAATATCGCCTCTGAGAGGCGAATTAGGCTGTATGTATCACACGGCTCCTCTGGCCAAATAATCAATATATTCGAGGTAACACTAATCGTTTTTAGGCCATCTATAAATTGCTTATCAACCCCCATCAACTGGTTCACATGATTAGGATGGCAACGGATAACCAGATACGAATCCAATCTTTCTTTAAAATAATTTACAACCTCACGAATCCACTCTAGCTGAGAAAATTTCCAACCCCACCCTTCTGCGGATGCGATCTCGTCAGTCGAACTGGTAAATAACGAAAAAAGCTTTTGATTGGGACCGCGTCTACTTAGAAACTCATTTGCTGGAACTTTATTCTTGGAGTTAAATGCATAGTCAACACGGCCGTTTACCCGATTATGAAAATGCTGCTTTACCTGCGCCGCCTCAGATTCGCTAAGAGCCCGCCCCCGCCAATCATCCCATGCACGTGAAAACCCGACCAAAGAGTGACAATTTTCATTAGCCCGCATAATTCGGGTCTCTTCAGATCGACCAAACTCATGGATAGCGACAGGAATTTTTTCTAACTTTGCAATTTCTAAGACCATTCTGGTAGCAAACGTTCGTCCATTCATCATCAGAATGTAATCGACAGGGTTTATTTGCAGATACTTACGGTAAGCCAAAAGCGCAAGAGCAGTACTACGCAGGTACTGCTTGAATGCAGCGACATGAATCAGATTTGAATAATCGATACTAGCGCACCGCAATTGAGTATTTACCGAAGAACGGCACCAAGAAGCCACCGGAAAACCCTCGAAACAAGCTTCATCAAGCACCGAATCCCTTAGACTTTCGCTCCAGTTTAATACGCTTTCGTAGTCTTCATTAGTCAAATATTCGGTTAAACCGGACATTTCCAAGGAATAGTAACTCTGCCTATCTAAAGCAGCATTATGACAAATTTTACACGCAGCTTCTTTATCACTTTTATTAATCAATTGCCAGTGATGATCACATTGCTCAAAGACGCCGTCGCATACGAGCCAAGAGACATTACCTCCCCGCTGCTTTAGCTGACCCGCAATAGCGATTTCAATTGCGAAATGGTTTACCGAGATACCATAAGCTCGAAAAATCAGGATGTTTTTGCCGCTTATATCGCCCATAAGATACCTTGAAAATAGCCTGGAAAAGGCAAATATTTGACAGTGTCCAGACAAAAGCAAAGTTCGGGCCACATCATCCTACTGCCATTCGGTAAGGCGCTGTCTGTAGTGGACTACCGGTCCCGGATACCGATTTAGGCGAATCCTCGTCATGAAGAGAAGTTCGATGAATAAGCAACGACGTACCGTTTTCGGCCGACAACTGCCTTGGTGTTGGATCAACCTCCAAGACGTCACGCCGAAGAACAAGGCGCTTGACGTCCGAGCAGCAGAAGATCCGAGAGCCGGAAGCCAGGATCAACCGACTGGAACGGGAGAAAACGATATTAAAAAAGGCTATCGCTTCTCTTAATGTCAGACGAACTGCCCGGAGAGTCATCGGCTGACGTTCTCCGCCAAGCCAGATGTCGAGCTAGTGATCAAGGCCCTTGACATGGCCTACGAACAACGCGGCAACCACAGCATGTGTGCTGTTCCACTCGGATCAGGGCTCCCACAATAAATTCAACCGGTCGTCGCAACACCTTTAATCATGGAGGTGTTTATGGGACGACTGAACGAGCCCCCTGAAAGACAGGACACCGTTTCCCCCTTACGATAAGGGATAGGCAAACGGGCATGTTTATGACTAACAGCAGCGACAAGAGTGGTGAGCTACTGGGTCAGGAGCGGCGACGCCGCTGGAGTGCAGAGCAAAAGCTGGCGATGGTTCGCGAGAGTCTTGAACCAGGAAATAGCGTTTCGGTGGTGGCCCGGCGCAACGGCGTTAATGCCAATCAACTATTCCACTGGCGCAAGCTTTACCAGGACGGAAGTTTATCGGCGGTCAGCGCCGGTGAGGCCGTGGTGCCGGCGTCCGTGTTGGGCGATGCGCTCAAGCAGATCCGTGAGCTACAGCGGATGCTGGGCAAGAAGACGATGGAAGCGGAAATCCTCAAAGAGGCCGTGGAGATCGCCCGCTCGCGAAAATGGATTGCGCACTCACCCTTGTTGCCGGGGGACGACCAGTGAAGTGGGTCAGTGAATGTCTCGGTGTGGCGCGCTCGCAATTAACGGCTCGGCTCAAGCAATCGGTATCGCCCAAAGTACGGCGAAGCAGGCCGGTGAACGATACGGCGCTCGTCGCTGAAATCCAGCAACAAGTCAGCGTACTGCCCAGCTACGGTTACCGTCGTGTCTGGGGATTGCTGCGCCGCGCACGTGACACCCATTCGCTACCCGCCATCAACGTGAAACGGGTTTACCGGGTCATGCGTGATCACAACCTGCTGCTTGAGCGGCGCATCAAACAGCCCGGCGTCCCGCGCCGGCATGAAGGCCGTATCGCCGTTAACACCAGCGACACGCGCTGGTGCTCGGATGGTTTTGAGTTCCGCTGCGACGACGGGGCGAAACTGAGCGTGACCTTCGCCCTGGACTGCTGTGATCGCGAAGTCATCGGCTGGGTGGCCAGCCCGACCGGTTACAGCGGTGATGACATCCGTGACCTGATGCTGGAAAGCGTGGAGAAGCGTTTTGGCGATCAACTGCCGACAACACCGGTGCAATGGCTAAGCGATAACGGCTCGGCCTACATCGCCGAGCAGACGCGCCTGTTTGCTCGACAGATCGGCTTACAGCCGGTGACCACGCCGGTACGCAGCCCGCAGAGCAACGGTATGGCAGAGAGTTTCGTGAAGACGATCAAGCGCGATTACGTGGCGCACATGCCCAAGCCGGATCGAGAAACAGCATTGCGCAACCTGAGGATTGCCTTCGAGCATTACAACGAGCAGCATCCGCACAGCGCCTTGATCGCCAAGGGAATTCAGGCGCTTGGCGGCAGCATCAATTTAGCGGGGAGTTGGTGTCCGGTTTGGTAGGGGCAAGTCCAACGACCAGCAGGGTGGATCAGAGTTGACGGAGTGAGGAGCAATGCGCTCGTCAGGTGCGCCGTCACTTCGCCGTGAGATTGAGCGGCTATTTTGGAAGCAGATCGCAACAGGGGTCACAAGCGAAAAGGCGGCAGAGGCCGTTGGCGTATCATCAGCGGTAGGTACACGCTAGTTCCGTCATCGCAGCGGGATGCCATTGTCATGTCGAACCACATATCCGGAGGGTACATGTCGTTCGCTGAGCGAGAAGAAATTGGGCTGCTCCGAGCGCAGAGCGTTGGTGTGCGTGAGGTTGCTCGCCGTCTTGGACGAAGCCCGTCGACAGCTTCACGAGAGCTGACCCGTAACGCAGCAACTCGTGGCGGCCATCCCGAGTATCGCGCTTCAGTCGCAGTGGAAGACGGAGCTGGTTGCCAAGAGACCGAAGCCGGCGAAACTGGTGACCAACCCGCGACTGCACAACTATGTGCTAGAGCGCTTGGAGGACAAGGTTCATAACGCTAATGGCCGTGAGATTGCCGGGCCTCTACAGCCACCGCTCAAGGGACGAAATAAACCACATCGCGGTGACCGTAAATGGGTCAATGGTTGGTCGCCTGAACAGATTGCCAATCGGCTGCAGATCGACTTCCGGATGACGAGTCCATGCGCATTTCTCACGAAACCATATATCAGGCTCTCTACATTCAGGGTCGAGGCGCTCTCAAGCGCGAGCCGGTGAGTTGCCTGCGCACTGGGCGGGCGTTGCGCGGACCAAGAGCCAGGGCGCAGGCCAAAGCATGGACACACGTCAGCGAGGGCTGGAGGATCGTGCTATACCTGGGCATTGGGAGGGTGACTTGATCATCGGTCTGAACCGATCCGCGATCAGGAAGCTGGTCGAGCGCTCAAGCCGACTTACCATGCTCGTTCATCTGCCTCGCGAGGAAGATTATGGGGTTACTCCACGGACGAAGAACGGCCCCGCTCTTGCTGGCTACGGTGCTGTTACCATGACGAATGCACTGAAGAAAGCCGTGACTGGCTTACCCGCTCATCTGTGGCGATCATTGACTTGGGATCGTGGAAAGGGGCTATCAGATCACGTCCGCTTTACCATCGAGTCTGGAGTGAAAGTCTTCTTTGCCGATCCTCACCGTCCATGGCAGCGCGGAACGAACAAGAATACAAACGGCCTTCTGCGGCAATATTTCCCGAAAGGCACCGACCTGTCTCGTTGGAGTGCCCAAGAGATCCAGGCCGTAGCCCATACGTTGCGACGGCCGATTGAACGTTAGCCGACTGTTCCGCCAACGGCTCTGGCGCTACCGGATGCAGCAGAGCATGAGCCCGCAGAGGGAACTGCTGGGACAACGCGCCGATGGAGCGGTTATCACCGACCGGTTACATGACGACCCAGAAGCTCAGCGGGACATCAGCCAGTACCTGGCGCATCGCTACAGCTGGATCGGGCCGCACCAGCTCAACGGCGGGTTGCAGCCTGCGGTAGCCGAAGAAAAACTTCAACCCACTGTCCGGGATGGGTTGACCGCTACAGATCCCCTAGCGGCGGTTGGCCACTTCGCTAACGCCACGCCCATAGTAAAAACTAGTCGAACTTTTCGTACCCATCAAAGACAAACCCCCGACCATCTATTGATGATCGGGGGTTTGGTGTAGAAGCTTGACGATGACCTACTCTCACATG
>NZ_AGSX01000013.1 GCF_000235745.1 Stutzerimonas stutzeri SDM-LAC
GCGGTGCGAGCCGCCCGCAACAAGTAATACTCAACCTGCTCTCCCCTACGCAGCCAGAACGCGATCGTCGTATCGTTCTGCAGCCCCAGGGCGATGGTTTCTATCAGGGACAGATGCAGGAGCCAGTCACAGGAAGGCGTTTCGTCGAGCTGCTTGGCCGTGAGGGCAATCAGGATTGGCGATTGTTCGAGGAAAAGGAAATCGCTAGCGGTCAGCCTATCAACCTGAGCTATTGACCGGACGATGGCGAGCCCCGTTCCTTGCTACCACTGCGGGCTGCCGGTTCCTGCTGGCAGCGCTTACCACGCCCGTGTGCTGAACGAGCAGCGGGCGCTATGCTGTCCGGGCTGTCAGGCGGTCGCGGAGGCAATCGTCCTGGGCGGTCTGGAAAGCTACTATTCGCATCGCAGCGATGCTTCAATCAATCCTGACACGCTTCCGAAAGCGCTCACCGAAGAGCTGGAACTCTACGATCGCAAAGATGTGCAAGCGCCATTCGTACATCATGAAGATGAGCTGGCCGACACTTCGTTGATGATCGAAGGCATCAGTTGTGCTGCTTGCGGCTGGCTGATCGAGAAACACCTGCGTCGGCTGGACGCGGTTTCCGAGGCCAGCCTGAACTTATCGAACCATCGCCTGCGGGTGCGCTGGGATGATGCCTCGCTGCCGCTGAGCGAACTGCTCGCAGAGCTTCGTCGCATCGGTTACGCGGCCCACCCCTACCAAGCGGACCAGGCTGCGGAACGGCTTGCTAAAGAGAACCGCCGCAGCATGCGCCAGCTGGGTGTAGCCGGTTTGCTCTGGATGCAGGTGATGATGGCGACGATGGCGACTTGGCCCGAGTTCAACATCGACCTCTCGCCAGGTATGGCCAGCATCCTTCGGTGGACTGCTCTGCTGTTGACCACGCCGATCGTTTTCTATTGCTGCACCGACTTCTTCAAAGGTGCGCTGCGTGACCTACGCACCCGGCATTTGACCATGGACGTCTCTGTTTCGCTGGCGATCGGTGGCGCCTATGTTGCCGGTATATGGTCGACAGTCACCGGCCAGGGCGAGCTTTATTTCGATGCCGTCGGCATGTTCGCCTTGTTTCTTCTGGCTGGACGTTTTCTAGAGCGCCGTGCGCGGGAGCGAACCGCCGCAGCGACAGCTCAGTTGGTCAATCTGCTGCCGGCTTCTTGCCTGAAATTGGCCGAGGACGGCCAGACTTCACGCATTCTGCTTCGAGAGTTGCAACTCGGCGATCAGGTGCTGATTCAGCCCGGCGCGCTGATTCCAGCCGATGGCCGCATCCTCAGTGGACAGTCGAGCGTTGACGAATCGGTTCTCACCGGAGAATACCTACCGCAGGCTCGGATCGTTGGCGATACCGTCACTGCCGGTACTCTCAACGTAGAGGGCGCCCTGGTCATCGAGGTTCAAGCGCTGGGCGACAACACTCGGCTTTCCGCGATTGTCGGCCTGCTCGAGCGTGCCCAGTCTGACAAGCCGCGCCTGGCCGAGCTGGCCGACCGTGTTTCGCAATGGTTCCTGCTGATCGTGCTGCTGACTTCCGCTGTGGTTGGCATCGTCTGGTGGCAGATCGACCCGCAGCGCGCATTCTGGATCGTTCTTGCCCTGCTGGTAGCGACCTGCCCCTGTGCATTGTCCTTGGCTACACCGACGGCCTTGACTACCGCCACAGGCACGCTGCACAAACTGGGTCTGCTGCTTACGCGGGGGCATGTACTGGAGGGCCTCAATCACATCGACACGGTGATTTTCGACAAGACCGGAACCTTGACCGAAGGACGTCTGACGCTGAGCGAAGTTCGACCACTGGCGGAGCTGGATGCCAATGCCTGCCTGGAGCTGGCCGCCGCCCTGGAAAGCCGATCCGAGCATCCGATTGCCAGAGCATTCGGTCGAGCACCTCAAGCAGCCGATGCAGTGAGCAGCTTTCCCGGCCTTGGTCTCCAAGGATCGATTGGCGAACGTACCCTGCGTATTGGTCAACCTGATTTCGTCGCGACTGGCTATGCCGGCGCAGCGCCGGAGATACCCGGTAACGAGGGCCAATGGTTGCTGTTGGGCGATACTCAGGGACCTCTGGCGTGGCTGGTGCTTAACGATCGCCTGCGCGATGACGCGCCGGCTTTGCTTCAGGCGTGCAAATCCCGTGGCTGGAATACGGTCCTGTTGTCGGGTGACAGCTCGCCAATGGTAGGCGCGATCGCTCGACAGCTCGGCATCGAGGATGCGCACGCCGGCATGACCCCAACCGACAAGCTCGCTCACCTGCAGCACCTGCAAGCCAAAGGCCATCGCGTGCTGATGCTCGGCGACGGTGTCAACGATGCGCCGGTCCTTGCAGCCGCCGATATCAGCGTGGCCATGGGTTCAGCGACCGATCTTGCCAAGACCAGCGCTGACGCCGTCCTGCTCAGCAATCGTCTCGACAGCCTGGTGCAGGCTTTCAGCGTGGCACGCCGCAGCCGCTATATCATCATTGAGAATCTGACGTGGGCGAGCCTGTACAACGGCTTGATCCTTCCGTTTGCTGCGATAGGCTGGGTAACTCCGCTATGGGCGGCGCTGGGCATGTCTGCCAGCTCGCTGCTGGTGGTGCTCAATGCATTGCGGCTGAGCCGTGCGCCTAATCAGCAGCAACCCGCCAGCCTGCCTTGACTGGCTGTCTTCTCCGACCGGCGTAGCATAGATGGCGCGCCTGCCCAGGCTTGCCGTTACCCACCACTTCTGGAGGCTCTCTTGGCCGCACTTTACATCTTGATTCCGGTCGCCGTGGTTCTGGTCGCGTTGGCCATCTGGGTCTTTTTCTGGGCTGTCGACAGTGGCCAGTACGATGATCTGGACGGCCCGGCCCACAGCATTCTTTTCGATGAAGAAGACCCCAAGCACAGAGCAGGCATTGAGCAGGCAGACAAAGGTCGCGACCCAGGGAAGTCCGAACGTGAATGAGCTGTTGCCTCTGCTGTTATCGGCCTTGGTGCTCGGCCTGCTTGGCGGAGGCCACTGCCTGGGCATGTGCGGTGGTTTGATGGGCGCACTGACCATGGCTATTCCCGCCGAGCAACGTGGCAAGCGCCTGCGCCTGCTCGTGGCTTATAACCTGGGCCGGGTCCTCAGCTACGCCAGCGCTGGATTGCTCATCGGGCTGGCCGGCTGGGCCGTTGCTAACAGCCCTGCCGCGATGGCGTTGCGGATTGTCGCCGCACTGCTGCTGATCGGCATGGGTTTGTATCTGGCGGGCTGGTGGACCGGTCTGACGCGTGTCGAAGCGATCGGAAGGGGGCTGTGGCGGCATATCCAACCGTTCGCAAGCAGGCTGATGCCCGTCAAGAGCGTGCCACGAGCGCTGCTGCTTGGCGCTTTATGGGGTTGGCTGCCGTGTGGCTTGGTCTACAGCACGTTGCTGTGGGCGGCCAGTCAGGGCGATGCGCTGGACAGCGCCCTGCTGATGTTCGCGTTCGGTATCGGTACCTGGCCGGTGCTTCTGGCGACCGGCCTGGCCGCCGAACGACTTACCGCAGTGCTTCGTAAACGCGGCGTGCGAATGGTCGGCGGTGCCACGGTAATCCTCTTCGGCCTTTGGACGCTGCCAGGTCCGCATCAGCAATGGCTGATGGGTCATGACCATGCAGGCAGTGCGTCCGTGCAGCAAGCGCCCAAGCACATTCATCATTGAAACGTCACTGACCGGGAGAGCGAGCCGAAGTGCTGGCATAGCACCGCGCCTGGCATCGCCGACGTTTTGCTCAGGGCTCTTTCGGCAACTGACGCTTGTGCGCTGACTTGTCGTAGGTGTCGATGATGATACGAGCCGCCTCGTCTGGGACCGCGCGACCTTGCAGGAACGCGTCGATATTCTGATAGCTCACACCATGAGCATCTTCGTCCGGCTTGCCGGGTGACAGCTCTTCAAGATCGGCAGTGGGGATTTTCTTCACCAGTTGTTCAGGGGCGCCTAACGCAGCAGCCAACTCACGGACCTGATGCTTGACCAGGCCGGCCAGGGGCGTCAGGTCGCAAGCCCCGTCGCCAAACTTGGTAAAGAACCCCATAACCGCTTCGGCGGCATGATCGGTGCCGATCACCAGCCCCTGCCGCGCGTTGGCAATGGTGTACTGCGCGACCATGCGCATCCGCGCCTTGGTATTGCCGACCACGAAATCGCGCTTCTCCAACGTCAGGTCTTCAAGCGCCTCTGTCGCTCGCGTCAAGCCCTGCACCGCGGCGCCGATGTTGACCGTATGGCACTCGTCCGGATTGATCGAATCGACCGCAAGCTGCGCTTCGTCTTCGTCATGCTGAACTTGATAAGGCAGCCGGACCGCAATGAATCGGTAGTCGTCGCCCTCCCCGGCTTCGCGCATACCTTCGACTGCACGCTGCGCGAGCAACCCGGCGGCGGTCGAATCGACACCCCCGCTAATTCCCAGCACCAACGTCTTGAGCCCAGACTCGCGCAGGCATTTTTGAATGAAAGCGATTCGCCGGTCGATTTCGGCCTGTATAGCTGCCGGCCCATCAAATGGGGCGCAAACGTTAAGCGCAGCAGCGATTTCTTGCTGACGATGATGCATGGGTTTCTCCTTGCAATGGATAAGGTTAGAAAACGGCAGTAGCTAATCCGACCATAATTCAGCCAATAAATCTCCTCTGCTTACCGTCGGCACCGGACTCCGTGGCAGGGTCTGGACTCGCTTGATACAGGTCAAGTCTATGCAGTGTCGCCCGCCCTAGAATCCTGGCACCGCAGTCAACCCGAGACCGTAAGATGCTCGACGCCATTCGTTGGGATGCCGACCTGATTCATCGTTACGATCAGGATGGGCCGCGCTATACCCTCTATCCGACGCCCCATCAGTTCAACAGCAACGTGGGATCGTTCGATCTGCTGCATGCGCTACGCGGCAGCCGTCAAGCGGCCAGACCACTGTCTCTGTACGTTCACCTGCCATTCTGTACAGACATCTGCTATCACTGCCAGCGCAACAAGGTCATCTGCACAGACCGCGGGCGTGCGTTGCCGTACCTAGCACGGTTGGAAAAGGAAATCGAGCTGATCGGCTGCCACGTGGGCCAGGAACAGGTGGTGGAGCAGCTGCATTTGGGCGGCGGCACGCCGACATTTCTCGGGCATACCGAGCTACGTGGATTGATGAGTCATCTGCGTAAGCGCTTCAGCCTACAGAACGACGATCATGGCGATTTCAGCATCGATATTGACCCGCGCGAAGCGGACTGGCCGACGATGGGTTTACTGCGTGAGCTTGGCTTCAACCGCATCAGTATAGGCATGCCGGACCTGGACTCGGATGTGCAGCACGCAATCAACCGCAGGCAGACGCTACAACAGACCCAGACGGTTATCGAGGCTGCACGAACCCTGCAGTTCCGTTCGATACAGATTGATCTGACCTACGGCTTACCACGGCAAACCCCCGAACGCTTTGCAAACACGATCACCACTGTGATTGCGCTGCAGCCGGAGCGTGTGTCGATTTCCAGCTATACGCATCAACCCGAACGGTACATGGCGCAGCGCAAGATCAACGCGGCAGAGCTACCAACCCGGGTGGACAAGCTCGCGATGCTGCAACACAGCGTGGAACAGCTGACTCGCGCCGGCTATCGATATATTGGCATGGATCTTTTCGCCCTGCCTGACGATGAGCTCGCTGTAGCCCAGGAGGACGGGGCTATTCAACGCGGCTTCCATGGCTATACGACTCATGGGCATTGCGACCTGGTTGGCCTCGGCGTTTCGGCGATCAGCCAGATCGGCGATCTGTACTGCCAGAACAACAACGACATCACCCTTTACCAACAGTCACTGGGACAAGGCCAGCTCGCCACTATCCGTGGCCTGCGATGCAACCAGGACGATGAGATCCGACGCTACACCATCCAAGCGCTGCTCTGCGATTCGGAACTACGCTTCGATGAGATCGAAAGCATCTTCGGCGTCAGCTTCAAGACCTATTTCCAGCAAACCTGGCCCGCTCTCGAGCAGATGGCTGCCGATGGTCTGATTCAGCTGAACGCGGACGCGATGACCATTTTGCCGGCCGGACGCCTGCTCGCTTATGCAGTGTGCATGCAGTTCGACCACTGCTTGCCGCCCCGTCCCGCCTCGCGATTTCCCCAAGCTATGTGAGTGACCGCTGGAGCGTTCGCCCCCGCTGCGACCCTTGGACCAATTGGCCTAAGGTGCCTGCCTGAGTTAATCTTGCGCATCGTACGGTTTATCAGGATCTCGCAATGTCCGAGCTCATCAAGGTCCGCAAGCAGCCACAGGCTAATTGCAAAGATTGCAGCCTCTCTGGCCTCTGCCTGCCGCTTTCGTTGAACATGCAGGACATGCAATCGCTGGACGATATCGTCAAGCGCGGACGCCCCTTGAAGAAAGGCGAGACCTTGTTCCGCCAGGGCGATGCGTTCAGTTCCGTATTCGCCATCCGCTCCGGTGCCCTGCGCACCTTTAGCGTCACGGATGCCGGCGAGGAGCAGATTACCGGCTTCCACCTGCCGAGCGAGCTGGTGGGTCTGTCAGGTATGGACACCGAAACGTATCCGGTATCGGCCCAGGCGCTTGAGACCACCTCAGTATGTGAAATCCCCTTCGACCGTCTCGATGAACTCAGCGTGTTGCTGCCACAGCTGCGTCGCCAGCTGATGCGCATCATGAGCCGCGAGATTCGCGATGATCAGCAGATGATGATGCTGTTGTCGAAGAAGACTGCAGACGAGCGAATCGCAACCTTCCTCATCAACCTGTCGGCCCGATTCAGTGCGCGCGGCTTCTCCGCCAACCAGTTCCGACTGCCCATGTCACGCAACGAGATCGGTAACTATCTGGGTCTTGCGGTCGAAACCGTCTCGCGGGTATTCACGCGCTGCCAGGCGAGTGGCCTGCTGGAAGCCGAGGGTAAGGAGGTGCGGATCCTCGATTCCATTCGCTTGTGCGCCCTGGCGGGCGGAAACATGGACGCCTAACGGAGCTCGCATGATTTTCGACGAATTCTCGATCAAGACCTTGATCCGACCGGTTCCGGATTTTCCGAAAGCTGGCGTGATCTTCCGCGACATCACCCCGCTGCTACAGTCACCGAAAGCACTTCGCATGGTGGCTGACAGCCTGATACAGCGTTATGTCGAAAGCGGTTTCAGCCATGTCGGTGCGCTGGACGCCCGCGGTTTCATCATCGGCTCGATCATCGCCTATGAGCTGAACCGGCCGCTAATTCTGTTCCGCAAGAAAGGCAAGCTTCCAGCCGATGTGTTGGCGGCGTCTTATAGCACCGAGTACGGTGAGGCCTACCTTGAAGTGCACGCAGACAGCCTCTGTGAGGGTGATTCGGTATTGTTGCTGGATGATCTGATTGCCACCGGCGGGACGCTGGTCGCGGCGGCTCAACTGGTTCGCCGCATGGGCGCGCAGATCCATGAAGCTGCTGCGATTATCGACCTCCCTGAACTCGGAGGTTCACGCAAGTTGCAGGACATGGGCATCCCCACCTTCACTCTGACTGCATTCGAACTGAACGAGCGCTAGACTTGAGCACCAGATGGGTGTCAGCCCTGCACTGCGGGGCGCTGCTCGGCCTCCTCGCATTCTGTCCAGCGTCCTTTGCACTCGACCGCGAAGCCCTGCTTGATGAGGCGAACCTGTTGGTGCTTCCGCGGGAGCGGCAATTGCCTGCCGTCGAGCTCGTTGACGAAAAAGGCCAGACTTTTACCACTGATGCACTACGTGATCGCTGGCATCTGATGTTTTTCGGGTTCATTGCGTGCCCGGACATCTGTCCAACAACGCTGAGCGACATGCGCCGCCTACTCAGCCAGCTACCCCCCACGGTGCGGGACCAGCTGCAAGTCGTCTTGATTACCGCGGACCCAGCACGCGACACGCCTGAGGCGCTGCGTACCTACCTGAGTTATTACCGGGCAGGCTTCAAAGGATTGACTGGCGAGCTTCCAGAGTTGCAGAAGATGTCTAAAGCACTTGGGCTGCCTTTCGTAACGACCGCGAACACGGAGGGCGACTACGAAGTCAGCCACAGTGGCAATCTCGCTATCGTCGCTCCCGATGGGACATTGCGCGGGCATATCCGAGCCCCTTTAAAGCTGGAGGGGCTACGCAACGCCTTGCCCCAGCTAATCGAAGCGAGATGATGCTGCTTGCTGCAGAAACGCCCTAGTGACAATCAAGCGTATCAGCGAGCACATACGCCTGGAAGGCGACTTCGTCGATCCAGTGTTGCGTGACCTCAGCCAGCGTATTCTGCCCTTCCGGGCTGGCGACGATTTCCTCGATGCGCTGTTGCAGCGCCGCATCGGCTGCTGCGACCCGCAGTGTCAGTCGCGGATATTCCAATGCTGGCAGCAATCGATCATAGCGACGCCACTCAGGCAGTTCGGCGATCTGCTGCAGTAAAATTCGCTCGCCCACAACCGCTTGGCATTCACCGAGTTTGAGCCCGATCAGCGCCTGTGCCGCGCTGGGATAGATTCGAGCGACACCACCGAAGCGGGCCGCTATCACTTCTGCATGCGGGCTCCCTGTAGTAGAGCAGAATGGCTTGCCAGCAAGGCCCGCCCAGTCGGTCGGCCCTGCTTTGCTTGCCACCAGGGCAGCGATCTCGCTGGAATAATAAGCCGCGCCGGAACCAAGCTTACCGAAGCGAAGCTGCCCGCTTTCCGGCGCATCAAGGAGCGAAATATCGCTGCCCAAGGCTTCGCCCAAACGAGCAAGCCAAGCGGCCTCGAAACCCTCTCCGAGTAACTCAGCCTCCGCCGCCTTGAGCGGACGGTAGGCATCAACCGGAACCGCCTCGAGCGTCGCAGCCTGGATGCCAACCGGCACCATCAGCGTGAACACGAACCGCAACAGGCCTGTTTTCACGGGGCCCACTCAGACGTACTGGTAACGCAGCATCCGCTGCTTGAATTTCTCCAGTACAACCTGATCGATCAGCGTCGCGAGGATAGCGATGACCAGAATATTCATCATTACACCAGCCATGTCGGCGATTTCGCCGGAGTAGGCAAGCGAGCGCCCCAATCCCTGACCGAAACCGATCAGCATCTCTGCGGAGATCAGCGCTCGCCATGCATTGCCGAAGGCCAGTTGCGCGCCGGTAATCAGTTCAGGCATTACCGCCGGTAGATAGACGCGCCGCACCAGTTGCCAGCGCGATGCGCCCATTACCCGAGCAGCCGCAACCTGGACCGGCTGCACGCTTTCGGTGGCATTCATAACCGACAGCGCCATCGGGAAGAATGCCGCCAGTGCGACCACGACGATGATTGGCAGATTACCGAAGCCCATCACAATCAGAAATAGCGGCACCCAGGCGATCGATGGGATTGACTGAAGAATCACGATGGCCGAACGAAGAATCTCGCGAAAGAAGAACAGCACCCCGCCCAGCAACCCGAAGCCGATACCAAACAGCATTGCGAAGCTATAGCCACTCCCCAGCCGGCTCATGCTGCCGTAAAGCCCTTCGCGAAACTCAGGTTCGTAAACAGTGGTCAACAGCCGCTCGAACACCACGGGAATACCCGGCATCAAAAACGCAGGAAGACTCCAAGCGGCGATCTGCCAGATCAGCAGGATGAACAGAACCGCCAACACCACGGCGAGGTATTTCTTCGGACCGGTCAGACGACGTCCCTGGCTCATCAGTGCCCTACCTCCGTCTTGATACCCAACAAGCGAAGGATTTCACGCCGCTCCGCAGCGAACTCGGAAAGATCGTGGCTTTTCTCGCAATGGATGAAATTGAATGTCTTCAGCACCCTGGCTGGACGTCCGCTGAACACCAGCACGTGGTCGGCCAGATACAGGGCTTCATCAACGTCATGGGTGACCAGCAGCACGGTCGGTTGGTGCTCGTCGATCAGCTCACGCAGGACGTCTTGCAACGCCATACGAGTAAGCGCATCAAGCGCGCCGAAAGGCTCATCGAGCAGCAACACTTCCGGCTTGGCAATAAACGCCCGCGCCAAGGCAGTGCGCTGCCGCATACCGCCCGACACCTGGTGCGGATAGTAATGTTCGAAACCGTCCAGGCTGACCCGAGCGAGCCAGACCTTTGCCTGCTCGAAGGCATCGGCCTTGGCGACTCCCTGCAGCTCAAGAGCCATCGCCACATTGGCCTGTAACGAAAGCCAGGGGTACAGCGCGTGCTCCTGGAAAACCAGCGTGCGCCGGGGACTCGGCCCAGGAATCTTCTCGCCATCGGCGAGTACACGCCCTGCGGTCGGCTTTTCAAGTCCGGCAACCAGATGCAGTAACGTCGATTTCCCGCAACCGGACGGCCCAACCAGAGCGACCAGCTCGCCCTGGGCGAACTCGCCACTGAAGCCCTTGATGACTTCCAACTGGCCAAAATGCTTGTCTACTTCTTCAAACCTGAGTTGCATATCGCTTTGAAGACCTCAAAAAACTGCCCGATCAGCGGGCTAAATGACACTGCCCGGCGCTATGGCCGGGCAGTGTGGAACGATCTGCCGTAGCCTAGAGCTCGCGTGCTTGTTGCCAGGACAGGTCGAGAAGGCTGCTGGTATCGAATGGTTTGCCATCGCGCGTCTTGAGCGAGCCGAGTTCCTGGAGGATATCGGCGAGTTCCTGGATACGTGCCAGATCATCAGTGCCAAGCTTGGCGTCGAAGGTCTGAGTGGAAATAGCCTCCTCAATCACAACTTCACGGGGCAGCTCGCCACGATTGAGCGTCTTCAACGTCGGTTCGGCAATAAAGTAATCGGCGATCAGCTTGGCTGCTTCTGCTGGTTGATTCTCCAGCAGCTCGATTGCATCACGTTGGGCATCAAGCGACTTCCAAACCGCCTCCTTGCGCTTTTCCAGAGTTTCCCCGGCAGTGATCACCACCATGCAAGGGAATGGCCAGACCTCGCCAATCTCATAGATCTGCTTGACGGGCGCCACGAGCTGAGCGATCCGATCGTAGGGCTCGAAGAGAAACGCAGCATCGGTGCGTCCGGATACGAGCGACTGAACGGCGACGGCCGGGCTGGTGCCCATGATATTGACGTCGCTGGGTGCCAGATCGGCGGCTTTCAAGGTAACGCCACGCAATACCGCATCGGCGGTACTGCCTTCTTTCTGCGACGCGAGAATCTTGCCTTTCAGGTCAGCGACCTTCTCGATACCGGTTCCTTCGCGGGCCACGATAGAGTGATAGCCTTGCTGAGCGCCACCGACAACCTTCAGATCAGCGCCCTTGGATGCCCAGGCAACCGCGTTGGTGAAGCCCAGAACTCCGGTATCCAACTGGCCGCCAATAATGGCCTTGATCAGATCCGTGCCGGAACTGAACTCAACCAGCTCGACGTCGAGACCGTGTTTCTTATAGAAGCCGCCCTCGTGGGCAACCATCGCCTGAGCATCATCCATCACACGGATATAGCCGACTTTGAACTTCTCCTGCGCCTGCGCGAATGCGCTCAGCAGCAGCAGTGCGGGAACCAACCAGTGTTTTGCCTTCATTGTCGACCTCATGTAGATAGGCAGCGCCATACATATAACTAGACGAAAGCAGATAAGTTCATCTAGTTATTAGTGGGGTATGGCTTAGAACTTTACATGAAGTCTGGACCGCGCGGCACTACCTAACCGCCATAAGCATTAAACCGGAAGTTATAAGCTGACGACCCTCGCGCAACCTCTTGGACGAGTCAGAGTGTGATCGTCTTCCGACCGGCCAGTGCGTGGGCAAGCGTGCCGCCATCGACGAGATCTAGCTCTCCGCCAAGCGGGACACCGTGCGCGATGCGGCTGAGCGTCAGCCCTTTCGGAATTAACAGTTGCGCAATGTAATGCGCAGTAGCCTCGCCTTCGACGGTGGGGTTGGTGGCCAGTATCGCTTCGCTGAAATTGCCCTCGGCCACTCGCCCGAGCAATTCGGGAATGCCTATGGCCTCCGGCCCCAGGCCATCAAGGGGAGAAAGGTGCCCCTTGAGCACGAAGTAGCGACCCCGGAATCCCGTCTGCTCTACGGCGAACACATCCACCGGGCTCTGCACGATACAGAGCAAGGCATCGTCCCGCCTCGGATCAGCGCACTGCGGGCAAAGTTCTTCCTCGCACAACGTGCGGCACTGGCGGCAATAGCCCACCTCTTCCATTGCACGCGCAAGTGCCTGAGCCAATCTCTGCCCACCGCTGCGATCACGCTCAAGCATCTGCAAAGCCATGCGTTGGGCGGTTTTTTGCCCTACGCCTGGGAGAATGCGCAATGCATCGATGAGTTGGCGAATAAGCGGGCTGAAAGACATGGACTCACCAGGTTGAGAAGCAATGGGGACTGTTTTTACAGAGGGCGGCGCCAGGGACCGTGCCGTGATTTCGCTTGGCTAGAGCGTCTCTCACGGCGCCGGCAGGCCGCGCTGGCTAGATGCCGGGAACGGCATCCGAGCGCCATCAGAAGGGCATTTTGAAACCCGGTGGCAACTGCATACCGTCGGTCATACCGGACATTTTTTCCTTGCTGTTCTGCTCGATCTTGCGCACTGCGTCATTTACCGCAGCGGCTATCAGGTCCTCGAGAATTTCCTTGTCTTCCTGCATCAGGCTGTCATCAAGGCTGACACGTTTGACGTCGTGCCGGCCATTCATCACAACGCTCACCAAGCCAGCACCGGACTGACCGGTCACTTCTGCGTTGGCCAGTTCCTCCTGCATTTTCTGCATCTTTTCCTGCATCTGCTGCGCCTGCTTCATCAGGCCGGCCATGCCACCTTTCATCATGGGAATTACCTCGGATCAGGGTTCAGAGTGTTCTACGGGTTCGATAGTACCGTCGCGAATGACGGCAGCGAACTGTTGCATCAACTGTTGGACCACAGGATCTGCCTGGATCGACTGCTCTGCTGCCCGCTGTCGCTCGCCACGGCGCCGCGCGGCAGCTTGTGCCGGCGTTTCCTGCTGCGGTGTCTGCAACTCGATGTCCAGCTGCAGGGTACGCCCGTGGTATTGGTTCAGCGCATCGTTCAGACGTCGATGCTGAGTGGCGTTGAACAGCGCACTTTGCGCTGGGTCCAGGTGCATGAGCCAGCGGTCATCTTCCACGGCGATCAATGTGCAATTTGCTGCGATGCTACCGGTCAGCCCACCCAGCCCCAGCTTCAGATAAATATCCAGCCACTCCGCGGCCAAGCCGGTTGCCGGCTCGACTGCAAGCGTCGGCTCGGACGGTTGCGGATCGATCGCGAAATCGTCAAGCCCGCCAAGGTAGGCCTCGGCCTGGGTTTCGACTTCAAAGTAGTCTTCGTCGGTAAGCGGCGGCTCATCATCGTCCGGCTCGTTAACCTCAACCACCGCAGCGTGATGCGCTGGTTCGCCCAGAGGCTCGGTCTTTTGCTCCAGCACCCCGCTCTCCACCGCTACTGGCGGCGTGTCAGGCGGCTCATTCCAGGGCAGATCAACCACTGGGAGCGCGGGTTCAGCTTTTGCGGGCTCGGGCACAGCAGGAGCATGCACAGCACCTACGACTGCCACCGTTTCCGGCGACGAAACGCTCGCGGCGGGCGCACGCGCTGTCGCTGTCGCCTGTTCGGCAATCACATCCGTCGGAGCAGACGCAGGGTTCGACCGGTGCGCAGTTGTGGCGATTGGCGGAGCCGACTGTGCCGAAGCCACCGGCGCCTCAACCGGATCGCGAACCGGTGCAGCCGGGCCTGCTGAACCGGCCACGTTCGTTGTGCTGGAATCAGTCGTGGCCTGACTGACTCCTGATGTCTTTAGTGGCGTTCGCGGCGCACCTTCATCGTCGGCGGGCCGAAACGCGAGCATGCGCAACAGCACCATCTCGAAACCGCTTCGCGGATCGGGGGCCAACGGCAGATCACGCCGGCCGATCAGGCCCATCTGGTAATAGAACTGGACATCCTCAGCAGGTAACGCCTGGGCCAGCGCCAGCACGCGATCACGATCGCCCTGACCGTTATCCACTGCATCCGGCAATGCCTGAGCAACAGCGATGCGGTGCAGAACATTGAGCATTTCGGCAAGCACACCTCCCCAATCGGGGCCTTGCTCTGCCAGATGACGCACCGCTTCGAGCAGCGCACGGGCATCGCCTTCCAACAGCGACTGCAGCACGCCATAGACCTGACCATGATCCAGCGTGCCGAGCATGCTGCGAACATCAGCCGCGAGCACTTTACCTTCACCAAAGGAGATCGCCTGATCGGTGAGACTCATGGCATCGCGCATCGAGCCATCTGCGGCGCGGCCGAGCAACCAGAGCGCATCTTCCTCGAACGGGACCTGCTCGACGGCGAGCACATGGGTCAGGTGCTCGACTACGCGCTCGGGCGGCATGTTCTTAAGCGAGAACTGCAGGCAGCGGGACAGGATGGTCACCGGCAGCTTCTGCGGATCGGTAGTCGCCAGTAGAAACTTGACGTAGGGCGGTGGCTCTTCAAGCGTTTTAAGCAAGGCGTTGAACGAGTGCGACGAGAGCATGTGCACTTCGTCGATCAGGTAGACCTTGTAGCGCCCACGGCTGGGGGCGTACTGCACGTTATCCAGCAGTTCGCGGGTATCTTCGACCTTGGTGCGGCTCGCGGCGTCCACTTCGATCAGGTCGACGAACCGGCCCTCATCGATTTCGCGGCAAACCGAGCATTCTCCACAAGGCGTGGAACTGATGCCCGTCTCGCAATTGAGGCACTTGGCGATGATCCGCGCGATGGTGGTCTTGCCAACTCCACGGGTGCCCGTGAACAGATAGGCATGATGCAGGCGCTGGCTGTCCAATGCGTTGATCAAAGCCTTGAGCACGTGCGTCTGGCCGACCAATTCGCGGAACGAGCGCGGACGCCACTTGCGGGCTAGTACCTGATAACTCATAACACCATCGCGGGATAAAGCAGAGAACGGGTAATGCTAGCGGAGCAGGCTGCAAATTGCATCCGGCCTGATACCGGCGCGGCCACTGCAGCTCGTGATCGGCACGGGCTGGCTAGTGCTTAACGGTTGCGCCCAAGGCCCGCACGATTTGCTCCAGCTGCGGTTGAGCGCTGTTGATCTCGATCTGCAGGCCGTCTATTTCACGACGCGGTGGGTACTGCTTGCGCAACTGATCGAAGCCGACCGCACGCTGGGCCTCGTCTTTGCACAGGTTGCGGCGAAATGCAGCGTCGTCACGTCGCGGGTCGTAAACGGCCCGACAGATTGTCGCCAGCAGCTCAGCGGTCCCAGCGGAAGCATCGAAGACCAAGCCTCGCAGCGACGCTGGCGGCATCAGGTCCGCCAGTTCAACTTTTGGCTCCAGCCCCCTGCTCGCGCAAAACGCCTGATAGATTTGCGCCGTTCCGCGCAATTTCCCGTCCAGGCTATAGCCGGCGATATGCGGGGTCGCGATCCAGCACAGTTCGGCCAGCTCGACATCGACCTGCGGTTCGCCCTCCCAGACATCGAGCACTGCCTGAATATCTGTCCGCCTGGCCAGCTGCGTGCGCAAGGCGGCATTGTCGACCACGGCACCACGGGCAGCATTGATCAGCCAGGCGCCTGGCCGCAGTTGCTCCAGACGGGACCGGTCCAACAGGTGAAACGTCGAGTGCTCGCCTTCCAGCGTTAACGGGGTATGCAGGCTGATGACATCGCACTCTGCAAGAATTTCATCAAGCGTGACGAACTCACCCACTTCACGCGCCTGGCGCGGCGGATCACAGACACGCACATCCCAGCCCAGACCACGCAGAACCTCTACCAGCCTGCCGCCGACCTCGCCGGCACCGACTACGCCATAACACCGATCAGCCAGCTCGACGCCCTCACCTTCGGCCAAGGCCAGAAGGCTGCCGAGCACATAGTCAACGACGCCCCGAGCGTTGCAACCCGGTGCACTGGCCCAGCTGATTCCTGCCTCCTCGAAGTAATCAACGTCGAGGTGGTCGGTTCCGATTGTGCAAGTACCCACGAAGCGAACTGCGCTTCCTTCGAGTAGCTCGCGGTCTACCCGGGTGACAGACCGAACCAGAAGCACGTCGGCTTGCTCGACTGCGGCCCTGTTAATACTTCGTCCTGGCATGCGTCGTATCTCGCCGAACTCAGCGAAAAAAGCGTCGACCAAGGGAATGTTTTCATCGGCAAGGATACGCATCGTCAGGCTCCGTCATTGATTGCCCATTCTAGACCGCGTTGGTCCGCTCTGCTGGCTTCCCGTGTGCGCGGCTCGCGGCGTAGACTAGGCGGCTTGTGTATACAATCCGGATATCTGCAATGCCCACTGAGTTGAAACTCAGACGGGTTCGCGTCGAACTGCGCACCCTCTTCGCCCTCGCCCTTCCAATGATGGTTGCTCAACTGGCAAACACCGCCATGGGCTTTGTCGACACCCTGATGGCCGGCCGCGTCAGTCCGGAAGACCTCGCTGCAGTAGCCTTGGGCAACTCGATCTGGGTGCCGGTATTTCTTCTTGTAACAGGGGTCGTGCTGGCGACCACTCCCAACGTCGCTCAGCACTTCGGCCGCGACCAGCACGAACGAATTGGGCCGCTGGTTCGCCAGGCCCTGTGGATGGGACTTGGTGTAGGGTCGCTGTTCGCGTTGCTGATGTGGAACGCCGAACCACTGCTGCATCTGATGGAAGTCGAACCGGCGCTGATTGACCCGACCATGGCCTATTTGCGTGCAGTCGCCTGTGGCTTCCCCGCAGTTGCCCTGTATCAAGTACTGCGGTGTTACAGCGATGGGCTCGGCCACACCCGGCCCAGCATGGTGGTCGGCATTCTTGCGCTGATGCTGAACATTCCGCTCAACTACATCTTTATCTACGGCAAGTTGGGTCTGCCCGCCATGGGTGGCGTCGGCTGTGGCTGGGCAACTGCCGTGGTCATGGTTTTCATGCTGCTGGCAATGCTGTTCTGGGTGCGCCGCGCCGAGTATTACCAGCCAAGCCTGTTGTTTAGCCATTTCGAGTGGCCGGAATGGTCAGCGCTGAGCCGCTTGCTATCGGTCGGTGTACCAATTGGCATTGCAGTGTTTGCCGAGGCCAGCATCTTTTCGGTCATCGCGCTTCTGATCGGCGGCCTCGGCGCGACCGTGGTGGCGGGGCATCAGATCGCGCTGAATTTCACCTCGCTGATCTTCATGATTCCGCTGTCATTGGGCATGGCCATCACCATCCGCATCGGCCAGGCGCTGGGGCGAGGCGCACCGCGTGACGCGCGCTTCGTTGCCGGCTTGGGAGTCCTATCGAGCCTGGTCTACGCCTGCTTCTCGGCGGGTGGCATGCTGTTGTTCAGCGAGCAGATCGCACGCATCTATACGACAGACCCGGCCGTGATTGCCGTGGCTGCCAGCTTGTTCTTCTATGCCGCGCTGTTTCAGTTCTCGGACGTGGTGCAGGTGACCGCAGCAGGCGCATTGCGGGGCTACCAGGACACACGCATGACGATGATATTCACGCTTTTCGCCTACTGGGGCATTGGCCTGCCGGTGGGTTACCTGCTCGGCCTTACCGATAGATTCGGCGAACCCAGCGGGCCGGCCGGGCTCTGGCAGGGCCTGATCGCAGGCCTGAGCTGCGCCGCGTTACTGCTGACCATTCGCCTGATGCGCAGCGCCCGTCGCGAAATTCGTCGAGAACCAAACCAGGCGACAGCCTGACGATTAGCTGGTACAGGTTGTTCAGACCTCCAGGGCCAGCATGGCAGCACTCAGCAGCAGGAAGCCGCTGAAGAGCAGACGCAACATCCGCTCCGGGAGCGCATGCGCCAACTTCACGCCGAGACTGATGCTGATCAATCCGCCTATCGCAAGCGGTAATCCCAGCATCCAATCCACCTGGCCATGGGTGGCGTAAGTGACCAGCGTAACGGCGGTGCTTGGCGCAGCCAATGACAGTGAAAGGCCTTGCGCCACAACCTGTGATGTTCCGAATACCGCTGTGAGTATCGGCGTGGCAAGCACTGCACCCCCCACGCCAAACAAGCCGCCCAGCCCGCCGGCGCCAGCGCCCAGCACGCCTAACCACGGCCAGGGATGGCGCAATTCGGCGCCACCGGATGGCGGCCGAAAGAATACCCGTGACAAGGTGTGGACAGCCAAAGCGACGAGAAAACCAACAAAAGCGATGCGCATGCGCTCAGCATCCAGCGATACGGCGAATGCGGCGCCGGCAATGGCGAAGCAGAAACTGGTAATGCCCAACGCTGCCGCATGGCGCACGTCGATGCGATTGCGTTGGTGGTAGCGCCAGATGGCCAGCAGCACGTTTGGCACAACCATGACCAAGGCGGTGCCCTGAGCGACCTGTTGATCCAGATCGAACAGCACACCCAATACCGGAATCGCTATCAGCCCTCCGCCTATGCCAAACAGGCCACCCAACGCCCCCAGCGTCAAACCCAACAGCACATTCAAAACGAAGCCGACCAGGTCCATGACGCCTCCTATGAAAGCCGCAATGCTACCCAGCGTGCTCTGGCAGGCATATGCACGAGAATGCACAATGGCTTTGCGTAATCTGCAAAGCGAAGCAAATACCCATGGATGCCACCGCGCTCACCGATCAATTCAAGCTTTTCCTCGATGTAATCGATACGGGCAGCTTTTCTGCGGCGGGTCGCCTGCATGCACTCGCGCCCTCGTCTGTTTCGCGACGCGTGGACGCGTTGGAGCGTTCGCTTGGATGCCAACTTGTCAGTCGCAGCAGTCATGCGATCAAGCCAACAGCCGCCGGGCAGGCGTTTGCCGAGCGCGCCAGACGTATCGTTCAGGAATTGCAGCTGGCACGGGCCGAGATGACTTCGCTACAAAGCGCACCGGAAGGCCGCATCCGCATTGATGCTCCAGCACCTTTCGGGCGCAGGCACCTGGCCCCGGCTCTTGCCGATTTTTTGCAGGCTTACCCTGGCGTGGATATCCAACTGCGCCTGATCGACAGCTTTATCGATATGCAAGGAGACCATCTGGGAGAGGTCGATCTGGTGCTACGTATCGGCCCGCTTGCCGACACGCGCCTCGTTGCCACGCCTTTGGCGCCGATGATGCGCATCGTTTGTGCAAGCCCAACCTACCTGCAACGGCGAGGCGTACCGCAAACGGTGGCGGAACTGCCGACACATGACGGGCTCGATTGGGACGCGCTGGCGCCACCTCATGCATGGCGATTCGAGCATGAAGGCAAACGACAGCTGCTAAGGCCGAAGCGTCTTCGTATGGTGGCAAACAACGCAGAGGCGTTGCTTACCGCTACGTTGGCGGGATTGGGAATCGCCCATCTACCAACCTGGTTGATCAGCGACCAGTTACTGCGTGGCGATCTGCTGCCGCTGTTCTGTGAGCATGGTCTGCCAGAACCTGAACCTAGCGGGATTTATGCCTTGCGCCTGACCCGCGAAGCCGATTCACGCAGTCGATTATTGCTGGAGTTCTTGAAGGGTCGCTTCGGCCCGGTCCCGCCATGGGACCAGGCACTGCAAAGCGGACTTGCCTTTGCTTGAGGCAGCTACGTCAGACAGCGCACCCGGAAAGCTCCTGGGTCACGCCCCACCCATCCAGCACACCACCTAGCGGCTCGACCAGGTTCTCCAGGTCCTGCTCGAAGTCGCCGATGCCATCGAAAGTGGCGTACATGACTTTGCTGACCTGGAGATCCCAGGCGCCATCGTCGCGGGGAGCTATTTGTGTATTGACGCACTCGCCACGGAAATTACTGGCCGCGGCACTGGCACGTTCACGATCGGGAAACACAGCGTAGAACTCGATTGGATGAACGCGGGCAAAGTCGAAACCGCCCTCCTTCATCCTCAGAAGTACATTGCTGCTTACATCCTCATGGAAGGTGGCACTCATAAAACAACCTCCTCTCACTCATGGATGACGATTTCAGGAATGGAAAGCCCTTGTCTACCTCGTTGCGCAACGGCCGGGCAGCGCCGGTCGCGAGTTGCCTGGTTGATCGGGAAGAGAAACCGTGCGGTGTTTCCAATAGGCCTCGGTAATGGCTGGGAGTTCGATCCAACGGTTGGACGGCCCTCACCGTAACGTCATAAAAGGCACGATTTAGCGGCCTATGCCACAAGTGACCGCCGTGACATAGGCTGCCACTGGAACATACGACGTATAAACCGCGTCCGCAACGGGAGACTGAAACCACGCGATTACGGCTGGCCTGAGCGGAGCCAATCAGGGCGCTGCAAAAAAACTGCGCAGTGCCCGGATTGATTCAGTCGTTGCTAGGCTTGCTGATAGCCTGCAACACGTACTGTGGCAGCGCGAACGCGCCGATATGGATGTGCGGGTTGTAATAACGGGTCACGATTCCACTGCCAGCGAAACGCTGAGACAGGGTTTCCAGCGACAGCTTGCGGCTATCTACATCGCAGGCACCCCAGGCGAACGTCATGGCGCCACCGATATAGGCAGGTACCGCAGCCTGGTAGAAATGCCAGTCAGGAAACAGGCCCGCCATCCCCTTGGCGGTGGCCTGCACCTCAGCCAACTGCATGAATGGCGTGCCGTTCTGCGTAACCAGAATGCCGCCCTCGTTGAGGCAGCGACGGCACGCCTGATAGAAACTTTCCGAGAACAGAGCCTCGCGTTGCCCAACGGGATGGGTCGAGTCGCAGATGATCACGTCGAACTTCTCGTCGGTGGTCGCCACGAAGTGCATCCCGTCATCGATCACCAGATTCAACCGGGAATCATCGAACGCTCCCTTGGAGTGCTCCGGCAAAAACTCCTTGCACAAGTCCACCAGGGAGCCGTCGAATTCGACCATGGTGATACTCTCGACATCCCGGTGCTTGGCCACCTCACGCAGCATGCCGCCATCCCCACCGCCGATAATCAGCACCCGCCGCGCCAGGCCATGAGCCAGGATTGGTACATGCGCGAGCATCTCGTGATAGATGAATTCGTCTGCCTCGGTGGTCTGGATGACTCCATCGAGTGCCATCACACGCCCCATACGGGCGTTCTCGAAGATAACCAGGTGCTGATGCTCGGTGCGCTCGTCGTGCAGCATCTTGTCAATGCTGAAGCGCTGGCCGTATCCCTCGTAGAGAGTTTCCTGATAGTCGCTCATGGGTGTCTCCTGGATGGATGGCTTAACAGACAGGCCTCACAGGCGGCCCAGTGACAAAGAGGCGCATTCTACTTTGGTCTTATGGCAGGTGGAACATATCGCTTTGAAAGCACGTTTGGTGAAGACAGCCCCATCAGTGCTGGCTATCGTCAAACGATGATCTCAATCCATCTTCGCTACATCGCTCCATGGAGCTGGTCCCAGTTTCATCAGCACTTTGCCCTGCGCCTGCTCCCCGGTGTCGAGGCGTTGGAACCTGAGCGTTACAGCCGCACAGTACGCATCGGGGACGATGTCGGATGGCTCAGCATACGACCGTTGTCGGCACAACCTGCTCTTGAGCTGAGCATCAGCGATTCGATGGCAAAACACGCCGCGGCGTTGGCGGTACGTGTTCGAAAGATGTTTGATCTTGATAGCGACCCAGCAGCCATAACGCGACATTTTGCAGGCGACCCACAGCTCGAGCCACTGGTCGCTGCGAACCCAGGATTGCGCCTGCCCAGCGCCTTCGATCCGTTCGAACAAGCCGTGCGAGCCATCGTCGGCCAACAGGTTACCGTCAAGGCGGCCGTGACCATTACCCGCCGCCTGGTGGAGCGGCTTGGCGATGAATGGCCTTGCCTGATTGCCGATCGAGATGAGGCGTTGACCACGCTGTTTCCCAGCCCACAAACACTAGCCAACGCGGCACTGGAAAACATCGGCATGCCAGGCAAGCGAGTGGCGGCACTGCAACAACTGTCCGCTGCGGTGGCTAACGGTGCGCTTGAGTTACGTGTCGATGACGGTGCAAACGCACTGGTCAGCCAACTATGCCTGCTTCCTGGTATTGGCCCATGGACCGCTGAATACATTGCATTGAGGGGATTCGGGGAGAAAGACGCCTTTCCAGCCGCAGACCTTGGCCTGCTGAAATCGCCCGTATGGGGAAGCGCTGGAATCACAGCCAAAGAGTTGCTCGCCCGGTCGCAAGCCTGGCGACCCTTGCGGGCCTACGCCGCTGTGCATATTTGGGAGAGCTATACGGCGGCCTCAGGGCAAGCCAAGTCGGTGAAAGCCTCACCAGTAACAGAGACGGGGCGCTGATCAGTGATCGCGGTAGCCGTGAAGTGCTCCACACGAAGCCCGTCGGATCGCCCTGTTGCGCGTACTGAGTCGTCACGCAGGAGCCGAACAGCTCGGCCTGACGCAGCGCAACTCAAGCGTTTCGTTGAAGCTCCACGCACCGCCGTGCCGAAACGGCACTCGATCACAACGCGCATCTACAACCTGACTTTGGCTAAATGCCCGGCGGCAACGAACCACATGATCAGCCCGACGACTGGCAACAGGACGACGACAAGACTCCAGATGATCTTGCGGCCAACCTCGATACGACTTCGCCAGATTTGCACAATGGCTACCACATCGCCCACCAACACCGTCAATGCCAGCAGCGTACTCCAGGCTTCCACGCGTCAGGGCCTCAGGTTGCGCTCATCCGGTCGGTTGCCACGCGGCCCCATGATGCCCCAGATGATCAGGCCCAATACTGGGAGGATGACGATCAACAGCACCCACATTGCCTTTTTGCCAGTGCTGCTATCGCTACGCACCACACTGACGATGGCCCAGATATCCAACGCCAGGATAAGCAGGCCGAAAATACCGCCGAAGGCATCGGTCATGGCAAGACTCCAAATTACAGTGAGTTCGTAATTAGGATGCCAGGCGGGTTTGAGGGTTCAGTACCCACCAACAGTGTGCATGCAAGCCTGATGCGCGGCATTCAACTTTCCCACCACAGAGGAAAGAAAATCTCGCGTGGCGCCAGGTCGCCGCCCGCCACACGAACTCACCGCGGTGATGGTCCTTTCGATGTCAATGAGAATGGCCTTGACCGACACGCTCAGTCGTCCAGTTGCGGGAAGCGGCTAGCGATGTCTTCGCCGGTGTACTCTGCGACCCATCCTGCGGGGTTGTTGAACAGGCGTATGGCGATAAAGTGCGGGTGCTCGCCCATGTCGAACCAGTGTCGGGTTCCGGCGGGTATCGAGATCAGGTCGTTTTTCTCGCACAGCACGGCATAGACCATGTCCCCAATATGCAGCGTGAACAGCCCGCGGCCGGCAACAAAGAAACGCACCTCATCCTCGGCATGCTGGTGTTCTTGAAGGAACTTGGCGCGAATTTCTGCCTTCTGCGGGTGGTTGCTGGTCTGGCTGATGACGTCGACCGTAACGTAGCCGCGCTCGCTCATCAGCCGATCGATCTGCGGACGGTAGGCAGCAATTACTTCCTCTGAACTTGCACCCGCGCTAATGGGGGCGCTGGCATCCCAGCGCTCCAGACCCACGCCGACGTCGGCCAGGATGGCGGCAATGTCCTCTAGGTGCGTGAGCACTTTAAGTGGCTGCTCGGGCGCAGTGTCCTGATAGACGCTAAGGATGCTCATGCTGTTCTCTCCGGTCGGGATGGCTACCCCGGGGTTGTCAGGAATGTACGGTCAGGTGGGACGTAAAAATGAATCCGGCTACATGCTCTGCATCGATAATGGTTTGGACCAGGCATCCACGGATAGCCGTCATGCCGGGTTCCTGTTTGGAATGGCGATGATAACGGCCGCAACCAGCGCGGCCAGGCTAGCAATAGCAAAGGTCCAAAGGGGGCCGAGACTGGCCCAACTGTAACCGGAGTACAGCGCACCCAGCGCACCGCCAACGCCTGCAAGGGTCGCGTAGAGCGCTTGCCCCTGCCCTTGCTGGCGATGGCCGAAACTGCGCTGGACGAAATGAATGGCCGCTGCGTGAAAACTGCCAAAGGTCGCCGCGTGCATCAGCTGCGCAATCAGCAGCACCCCCAGATGATCGGCCAGCGTACCCAGCAGCAGCCAGCGTAGCGCAGCCAGCACGAAGCTCGCGGCGAGAACCTGGCGCAACGAAAAGCGCGCCAACAGCCGTGCCATCACCAGAAAGATCAGGATTTCTGCCACAACGCCCAGCGCCCAAAGCAGACCGATGGTGCCTCGGCCATAGCCGAGCGCTTCGAGATGAATGGTGAAAAAAGTGTAGTACGGGCCATGGCTGACTTGCATCAGGCCGACGCATACGAAGAACGCCAATACACCCGGACGGCAGAGCTGGCGAAAAAAGCCACCCTGCCCGTCCAGCTCAGGATGCTCCGCCGGCGCCGCATTGGGCACCCAAGCGCTGCTCATCACGATCCCGATCATGATTGTCAGAACCGCTATTGGGTAAATATCGAGACTCAGATGTTCGAACAGCGCGCCAAGCCCCACCACAGCGGCGATAAAACCAATGCTTCCCCACAGGCGGATCTGGCTGTAGCGAGCGGTTTGCGCCCCCAAGTGGGCCAGAGTGATCACCTCGAACTGCGGTAACACTGCATGCCAGAAGAACGCATGCAGCGCCATCACCAGCGCCAGCCATGCGTAACTCTTGCTGTAGAAGATCAAGCTGAACGAAATCAGGGTACAGAGCGCGCCAATCCTAACAATCGCCAGACGTCGACCTGTGACATCGCCCAGCCAACCCCACAGGTTCGGCGCCAGACAACGCATCAGCATGGGAATCGCGACCAGCTCGCCAATGCGCTCGGCAGAAAAGCCGAGGTGGTCGAAATAGAGACCGAGAAACGGCGCCGCCGAACCGAGCAGCGCAAAGTAGAAGAAATAGAACCCGGACAAACGCCAGTAGGGAATGGAAGCCGCCATAAGCAACAAGCCAGCAGTTGGAAAACATGACGCCAGAGCGAGCACTCGGCTCGCTCTTGGGCTTCAGGCCTCCAGCGGCAGGCTCAGAGCTGCCCCAACACCGGCGTACCCACCAGCACATCGGCGTTCTGCCCGCGATGACGCAGCAGATGGTCCAGCAAAACGATGGCCATCATCGCTTCGGCGATGGGCGTGGCTCGGATACCTACGCATGGATCATGGCGACCCTTGGTGATGACCTCAACCGGATTGCCGTCAACGTCAATGGAGCGTCCTGGCGTGGTGATGCTCGACGTAGGCTTGAGCGCCAGATGCGCGATGATCGGCTGGCCGGACGAAATGCCTCCCAGAACACCACCTGCATGGTTCGACAGGAAGCCGTCTGGCGTCATTTCGTCACGGTGCTCGGTACCGCGCTGGGCCACACTGGCAAAGCCGGCGCCGATCTCCACGCCTTTCACTGCGTTGATGCTCATCAGGGCATGTGCCAGCTCAGCATCGAGACGGTCGAAAATCGGCTCCCCAAGCCCCGGCGGAACGCCTTCAGCGACGACACTGATCTTCGCGCCAACCGAATCCTGATCACGACGCAACTGATCCATGTAAGCCTCCAGTTCCGGGACCTTATCCGGGTCTGGGCTGAAAAAAGCGTTCTGCTCCACGCTGTCCCAGGTCTTGAAAGGGATTTCGATCGGGCCCAACTGACTCATGTAGCCGCGCACCTGAATGCCGAGTGTCGCCAGGTATTTCTTGGCGATGGCACCGGCTGCGACGCGCATGGCTGTTTCGCGTGCTGAGCTGCGACCACCTCCACGATAATCACGCAGGCCATATTTATGGTGATAGCTGTAGTCGGCATGAGCGGGACGGAACTGGTCCTTGATGGCCGAGTAATCCTTGGATTTCTGATCGGTGTTGCGGATCAACAGACCGATCGGGCAACCGGTGGTCCGCCCTTCGAACACGCCAGAAAGAATCTCGACCTCGTCGGCCTCCTGGCGTTGAGTGGTGTGCCGGCTGGTGCCAGGCTTGCGTCGGTCGAGGTCGTGCTGCAGGTCAGCGGCACTTAGCTCCAAGCCTGGCGGACAGCCGTCGACGATCGCGACCAGTGCCGGTCCATGGCTTTCGCCAGCGGTGGTGACGGTGAACAGCTTGCCGTATGTATTGCCGGACATGCAGGGCGCTCCGCAATAGACCTTAAGAGGGGGCGGAAGTATACCCGAGCCGCTGCAGGTTTCGCTGCCTGAGGAGGCGGCGCATACTGCGACCCCGCTCGCTCGCGGGCTCGCTACGTATCCGACTCGTTTCGCCGATGTTTTTTGCCTATGCGCTTCCTTCTACTGCTCGCGTTTTTTGTCATGCTCCCATCCTTTGTCCACGCCCAGACGCTGCTGAATCAGCGGATGACCGTGCAGGTTTCCGGCGGCCGTCTTTATGGCAGCCTGCTATTGCCAAAGACCGACGCATCCTTGCCGGTTGCGTTGTTGATAGCCGGATCGGGGCCGACCGACCGCAACGGTAACAACCCTCTGGGTCACAACGACAGCCTCAAGCGGCTGGCACAAGCATTGGCCAAACGCGGCATCGCCAGTGTGCGCTACGACAAGCGTGGAGTCGGCCAAAGCCAACCGGTAGCACCGGACGAAAGCCAGTTGAAGGTCGAAGACTATGTGGACGATGCAGTGGCCTGGTCACGATTGTTACAAGCCGATCCACGGTTTTCAGCGCTCGTGCTGATTGGCCATAGCGAAGGCGCGTTGATTGCCAGCCTGGCCGAGCCGGCCACGAAACCTGCCGCGTTGATCAGCCTCGCAGGCAGCGGCCGCCCCATCGATACACTGCTGCGAGAGCAGTTGCAGGGCCGTCTGCCACCGGCGCTTCTGGCAAGCGCGAACTACCTGATCGATGAACTGAACGCCGGAAGAATCCACCGACAGGTGCCTGACCCGCTGCAGGTGCTTTTTCGCTTGAGCGTTCAACCCTACCTGATCTCTCTGTTCCAGAAAGATCCTGCCGCTGCATTTGCCAATACCAGAGCACCTGCCTTGATTGTTCAGGGCACCCATGACATCCAGGTCAACCGCGAAGATGCGCACGCATTGAAACGGGCCAGAGCAGATGCCGAGCTGGCGCTGATCAACGGCATGGGGCACGTGTTGCGCATCACGCCGCCGGAGCGCGCGGCGCAGACCGGCACTTACAACCAACCTGAATTGCCTATCGCTAATGAACTGCCGGAGCAGATCACGACGTTCCTGCAGGTGCATGGCATATTGCCACCCTCCAGCTAATCGCTCTTCGGCCGATACGCTCCTTGCCTGCTGCAACGTCTACCGCTCAGGCCCATGGACACCGAGATGACCGACAGCCCAACCGCAACCAATGACAACGAGGGCCAGGCGCCCGCTTCGCCACAGCCGCACCCCTGGGTCGAGCTGGCGCCGGATCGTTTCCGACTGCTTCGCCTGTCCCCACTGCCGACTGATCGCGACACAGGGGCGCGCCCGCTTAGGTTCGTAGAGTTGGCTCAAGTCGAGCGGCACACGCAACAACAGAGCTTGTTAAAGCTTTTTGTACGTCAACCGGGCCAACTGACCGCGAAGCAACACAATGTGTTGGAGATATGGGCGGACCATCGCGCCAAGGAGCTGCGCTTCGGACCTGATTCCGGCCTGCGGGTGGAACCGGCAAACCGCGGCCTCGGGCGTTTTCTGCTGGCGCAGGGCGTGCTGTGGGCTCAGAAGCGGTGGGCGCACTATCTGGTAGAGGGCGGTGCCCTGCCAGTCAAGGATGTAACCGGCGAAGACGCTCGTTTGCGGCGCGACCATTGCCTGCTGAGTCAGGGGTTTGACGTCCTGTACGCCGAACCTCAACAACTCAAGGCAACCTATAGCGCACCCAGGGTCAGTGCACTACGGCCTGACTGGAATACCGAAAAGGTGCAAATTATCGAGTTGCAAGATGCCGCAGCGATGCTCGAGCAGGCTGACCGCAATCTACTCGAACAGGAAAATCGGATCCGCGATACTCATGAGCGCCTGAACAAGCTGCGCCGCGAGGACGGCACTCTCCGCTTCACCATCGCCTGCCTCATCGTGTTCTCACTGTTTCAGGCCGGGTTGCTGATCTGGATCGCAACCCGCTGACGCTGCTGACCCGTTCGGCCACCTTCTACCGTACAAGCCGCTCGCGGAACAGCGCCTGATGGTCCCGGCACTGACTCGCGGAGAGCAGAAATACGCCATGCCCGCCCTCAGTAAATTCGAGCCAGGTAAAGTCGACTTCCGGATAAAGCGCTTCGACATGCACCTGGCTGTTGCCGACCTCGACGACGAGAGTACCGGTCTCCGTCAGATGGTCTGCCGCTTCCGCCAACATTCTCCGTACAAGATCGAGTCCATCGTCGCCGCAGGCCAATCCCAGCGCCGGCTCATGATGGAACTCGGCGGGCATATCGGCGAAGTCTTCGGCGTCGACATAGGGCGGATTGGAAACGATCAGGTCGAAGCGCTGCTTAGGTAAACCATCGAATCCGTCGCTGTGTACGGTGTAGACCCGATCCTCCAGACCATGCTGTTCGATATTGCAGTTGGCGACTTCGAGCGCTTCGAAAGACAGGTCAGCCAGCAGCACTTCGGCGTCGAGGAATTCATAGGCACAGGCAATGCCGATGCAACCGGAGCCGGTACACAGGTCTAGAATTCGTGCCGGCTCATTCGCCAACCAAGGTTCGAAGCGCCGCTCGATCAACTGCCCGATCGGCGAGCGCGGAATCAACACGTTGTCATTGACGATGAATGGCAGCCCGCAGAACCAAGCCTGCCCAAGCAGATAGGCGGTCGGTACGCGTTGTTCGATCCGTCTGCGCAGCAAAGCCTGCAAGTGCTCGCGCTCATCGTCTTCGAGCCGGCAATCGAGATAGCTGTCGGCCATTTCCCACGGCAAGCACAGGGCGCCGAGTACTAGTTGACGCGCCTCATCCCAAGCGTTGTCCGTGCCGTGGCCGAAAAACAGGTGTTCGGCATGGAAGCGGCTGACAGCCCAGCGAATATGATCACGCAAGGTACGCAGACGGGAAGGCGAAGCAGTCACGGGGCATCTCCTCTAAAAGGGGGCGAAAGTCTAGCTTATAGGGACCCTCGTTTGGCGGGCTTTGAAGGGTTACTGTGGTGGCATAACGCCCAGAACACCGATCTATATGACCAATTCATCATCTATTGGCTGTTCACATCTCGCGCGACTGGCGCCACAATCATGCCCCTCTCAGAACAAGGAGTCAGTCATGTCCAAGCCACAGACCATGCTTCAGCTCAGTGGCCGCAGTTATGCACCGGCAACTCTGGCCAATGCGACCCTTGTCGTCATCGACGTTCAGGAAGAGTACCGGACAGGGACACTGGCATTACCGAATCTGGGTTCGGCGCTTGAGCAGATCAGCAAATTGGTGACAGCAGCCCGTACGGCCGGTGCGCCCATCGTGCATGTCCACCACCTGGGCATTCCAGGCGGACTGTTCGACCCACAGGGCTTGCGCGGCCAGATCATGCCGGAAGCAGCGCCGCTTCCAGGCGAAACCGTAATTGGCAAGACGCTGCCCAACGCATTTGCCGGCACCGAACTACACGAACTGCTGCAGCAGCATGGTCGCCTCGACCTTATTGTTTGCGGATTCATGACCCACTCAAGCGTGAGCACGACTGTGCGTGCGGCGAAGGACTATGGGTATCGCTGCACGCTCGTTGACAACGCCTGTGCCACCCGCGATTTACCCATGGGTGACGGGACCATCGCAGCCGCAGAGGTGCACCGGATGGAGATGACCATCCTCGCTGACAACTTCGCGGTTTGCGTGGCTGATGCCAGCGCATTGGTGTAACCCACAGCCCAACCGAAAAGCGTTTCGCTGACACTGAATAGACTGGCCGGACGTACCAGGCTGGACAGGCAGTTTGTGATACGACCTGCCTTGGCAAGCGGGTCGTTTAAGAATTGCAGAATGATCATGCAGTACAGCTGGACTCCGCTTCTTCGGCTGCTTTCGCCTTGCCAGCCTCGCCTATGTTTGTAACGGCCAGACAGCCGTTTTTGAGGAGCTAACCGGAATGAAACGAACCGATGGATTCGATGCTCGCCGCCTTCGCCCTCGCCAACATCGAAGCTGGGGATCGCGCCTTGGCGCAGCACTCGGTCTGCTACTGACCATCTCTGGCGTGCTTATCACCGCCACTGGCGTTGCGTCACTGTTTAGCGGTATTGAACTCTTTGCCAGCATGTCCTTGGATAAAGAAGCCGCAGTGACACTAACGACGTTAGGCGTGGTTCTGCTGCTGCTTGGAGCATTCATCCGATACCGAGCTCGTCGACGCATGCAGGGACCGAGCGGGTTGAGCCTGTCGCCGCGTCTGAAAAAAAGACGTTGAAGTGCAAAGACCTCCCTCCCCTACCGCGGCGGAGAAGGGAAGCGGCTCATGACAGAAGCTTTGCGATAACATGGCCGGCTAATGCGGAGGCCTCATGCAAGAAGATGATTTTTCCCTGTTCAGATCAGCTGTGCGTGGCGTCAAGCCGATTGAGCATGATCGGGCTGAGACTGGCAAACCACGCGGCAACAGAGCGCAGATCGCCACGCTGCGTGCCAATGCCTCGATCAGCGCCGGCGAAACCCGGATCGACGGGCTTTCAGACCAGTTTGTAATTGATGTAGCGGCTGAAGATGAACTGTACTGGGTGCGCGATGGCGTCCAGGAGAGTCAGATGCGCAAGCTCAAAGCCGGCCAAATTCCGTTCGAGGGCAGCCTGGACTTGCATGGGCTAAGCGTCGAGAAAGCCCGCGAGTTGCTTTGGGATTTTCTCGCCGAAGCGTGCAGGCTTGAGGTTCGCTGCGCGCGCGTGACCCATGGCAAGGCCGCGCGAAAAGACGGCAAGCGTCCGCTGATCAAAAGCCACGTCAATACCTGGTTACGCCAGCACCCTCAGGTGTTGGGCTTCGCCTCTTGCGTACCGAGACATGGCGGAACCGGCGCGGTGTATGTGATCCTCAAGCGAACCATGCTCGAAGGTCGCGACGAGTAACCCGGCGCCGCTGTCTCCCTCGACCAGCCTCACCGCGACCCGTACTGCTTGCAGCCCAGCCGTCGAGCCCCTAACCTTCGCACTCGCGCTTATTTGCAAGCCTGACAGGTAGTCAAATGTCTCTGGAAACACATTACACCGAAATCCTCAGCCAGCTGGGTGAGGACGTCAACCGTGAGGGCCTGCTCGATACGCCCAAACGCGCTGCCAAGGCCATGCAGTACCTGTGCAAGGGCTACCAGCAAACACTGGAAGAAGTCACCAACGGTGCGCTGTTCAGCTCCGACAACAGCGAAATGGTGCTGGTGAAGAACATCGAACTCTACTCGTTGTGCGAACACCATATGCTGCCCTTTATCGGCAAGGCCCATGTCGCCTATTTGCCAAACGGTAAAGTGCTCGGCCTGTCGAAAGTCGCCCGGATCGTCGACATGTACGCCCGCCGCCTGCAGATTCAAGAAAACCTCACACGAGAAATCGCCGAGGCGATTCAGACGGTTACCGGCGCCTGGGGCGTGGCGGTCGTCATCGAAGCGCAGCACATGTGCATGATGATGCGCGGCGTCGAGAAGCAGAACTCTTCGATGGTCACTTCGGTCATGCTTGGGCAATTCCGCGAAAATGCAGCTACCCGTGGCGAATTTCTCGGTCTAGTCAGATAAAAAGGGCGAGAGGCGAGAGGCGAGCAGCATGTGCATTCCAGGTGCCTGCGATGCTATTGCTGCTGCTTTTTCGTCCGACCTCCAGCCACTCAGCCGCTTTTCGTCTTTGCTTTATTCAAACATCCCGACATGGCGTGGATGACCAGCCACACGCTGTAGCCAGGCATTGATGGCGGGGTACCGCTCCAGGCTGAAGCCACCCTCCCCAGCTACATGGGTATACGCATAGAGTGCGACATCAGCAATCGAGTAGTGCTCGCCGACCAGATATGGCGTGCGTAGCAGTTGTTGCTCCATTACATCGAGTGCGTGATGGCCGTCCAACTGCTTGGCCGCATATTCATCAAGGCGATCATCGGGCAATCCCAGATAGACCTTGATGAAGCGCGCGACAGCAATGAAGGGTTCATGGCTGTACTGCTCAAAGAATTGCCACTGCAAGACTTGAGTCCGCAACCGAGCATCGGTTGGCAAAAACTCACTTCCATCGGCAAGGAAGTTGAGAATCGCATTCGATTCCCATAGACAGGTTCCGTCTTGCAGTTCGAGGACCGGTATCTTGCCGTTGGGATTCTTTTTCAGAAACGCAGGTTCGCGGCTTTCACCGCGCAGGATATCCACGGGAATCCACTCATACGCTCGGCCCAGCAAGTGCAGCATCAGCTTCACCTTGTAGCAATTGCCGGACCGTAGGTCGCCGTACACCTTGTATGTCATCTTTGCCTCCAGCGGTGCACCACCGCACCTGAACTATGCCGCTTCGACCAACAGCGCCTCGCGGATCACACACGCCAGGCGGCGGAGACCTTCATCAAGGCGCTCTGGCGCAACATGACTGAAGTTGAGTCGCAGATATCCGAGATTTTGCACGGGGTCGACGAAGAATGGCTCGCCAGGCATGAACACCACGTCTTGCGCCAGTGCGGAATCGAGCAGCGTTCGGGTGTCGATCGGTTGTTTCAGCTGCAGCCAGAAAAACAGTCCACCCTGCGGAATCAGCCAATCGGCAAGATCGGCGAAATGCTCGGTCAGCGCGGCCTGCATCGCATCACGGCGCAGCCGGTAGAAACTACGCAGCTCAGCCAGATGCAACCGATATTGATCGCTGCCGAGCCACTGCAGCGCCTGCCATTGACCGACGCGATTGGTATGCAGGTCGGCTGACTGCTTCAGACGTAAGAGATAAGGAAACAGGTCTGGCGTTGCTATCAGATAGCCAACACGCAGCCCCGGTAGCAGTGTCTTGGAAACCGTCCCGGTATATATCCAACTTGCCTTACGCATGCGACTGACGATGGGCCGAGCGTTGCCGTCGTCGAAGACCAGCTCGCGATAGGGCTCATCTTCAATCAGAGTCACATTGAACTCATCGAGGAGCGCCGCTACCGCGTCGCGCTTTTCTTCGCTATAGCGAACCGCCGAGGGATTCTGGAACGTCGGGATCAGGTAGGCAAAGGCAGGTTTGTGCTGCTCCAGCCGCTGGCGCAGCGCGACCAACGATGGTCCATCGGCTTCCTGCGGTACAGCCAGGCAATCGGCACCGAACAACTGAAATACCTGTAGCGCAGCCAGGTAAGTCGGCGCCTCAAGCAGCACTTCGGTGCCGCGGTCAATGAATAGCTTGGACGCCAGGTCCAGGGTTTGCTGGGAGCCGCTGACAATCAACACCTGGCTGGCAGAACAGGCGATGCCGAGCGCACGCGCTTCCGCGGCGATGGCTTCACGCAATGCAGGCTCGCCTTCGCTCATGCCGTACTGACCCATGCTCGCCGGCATCTGTGCCCAATCGAGCTTCGGCAACATCGATTCAGCCGGCAGTCCTCCGGCAAACGACATCACCTCCGGGCGCTGCGCAGCGGCAAGAATTTCACGGATCAGCGAGCTTTTCAGGCGGTCGACGCGTTCGGAGAAAGCCATGGGACACCAGATGCAGGGATAAGAAATATAAGTCAAACTACTTGACCGAAATTACGCCTCCGATCGTGAATACGTCAATATGCCTGACCTAAAAAAAAGCACAATTCAGCGCCAGATCATGGAGAGCTTCTTTCTCGGCTATCAGGCCTTTACGGCTAGGCCGGACGAGATGCTTGCTCGACGCGGACTGTCCCGGGTGCATCACAGGATCCTGTTTTTCATCGCAGGCTATCCAGACCTCAGCGTCAAGGAGCTACTCGGCTATCTTGGGGTCAGCAAGCAGGCATTGAATATACCGTTACGACAGCTGATCGAAATGCACTTGGTAGAAAGCAGGACGGCCGATGACGACAAGCGCAAGCGCATGCTGCGCTTCACAGCCGAAGGCGCCAAGCTGGAGCAGGCACTTAGGCGGGAGCAGGTACGCCTCCTCGAACGGGCATTCAAGCAAGCGGGAGAGGAAGCAGTAGCCGGTTGGCTAGAGGTGAACCAGGCGCTGGCAGGCGGTGCTGCTCGAGACTAATCAGCCTCTCTGATGATGTCGCGCACCTTCTGCCACAAGCTTTCTCCGATGAAATTAAGGCGAAGGTGTAAACCTTATTCAGGACGGGACACGGGCACAAAAAAGGGCGACCGAAGTCGCCCTTTTTCAACTGGATTACAGAACTTAGTTCTGGTTTTCCATTTGCGCGCGGATCAGATCACCGATGGTGGTCGGGCCGGCAGCTGGTTCTACGTCCTGCTTGGTACGCAGTTCCTTCATCGCGTCCTTCTCGTCCTCAACGTCTTTCGACTTGATGGAGAGGCTGATAACGCGGCTCTTGCGGTCGATGCTGATGATCTTGGCTTCGACTTCTTCGCCTTCCTTCAGCACGTTGCGCGCATCTTCAACGCGGTCACGGCTGATTTCGGACGCTTTCAGGGTCGCTTCGATGTCGTTGCCCAGATCGATGATGGCGCCTTTGGCGTCAACTTCTTTCACGGTGCCACGAACGATGCTGCCCTTGTCATTGACGGCGGCGTAGTTGGAGAACGGATCGTCTTCCAGCTGCTTGATACCCAGGGAGATGCGCTCGCGCTCCGGATCGACCGACAGGATGACGGTGTCCAGCTCGTCGCCCTTCTTAAAGCGACGTACGGCTTCTTCGCCAGCTTCGTTCCAGGAGATGTCGGACAGATGAACCAGACCGTCGATGCCGCCGTCCAGACCAATGAAGATACCGAAATCGGTGATCGACTTGATGGTGCCGGAGATGCGGTCGCCCTTGTTGAACTGGCCAGAGAAGTCTTCCCACGGGTTGGACTTGCACTGCTTGATGCCCAGGGAGATACGACGACGCTCTTCGTCGATGTCCAGAACCATGACTTCCACTTCGTCGCCGACCTGTACGACCTTCGACGGGTGGATGTTCTTGTTGGTCCAATCCATTTCGGAAACGTGTACCAGACCTTCAACGCCCTCTTCCAGCTCGGCGAAGCAGCCGTAGTCGGTGAGGTTGGTAACACGCGCCATTACGCGAGTGTTCTCCGGGTAACGGGCCTTGATGGCAACCCATGGATCTTCGCCCAGTTGCTTCAGACCCAAGGAGACGCGGTTGCGCTCGCGGTCGAACTTCAGCACCTTGACGTCGATCTCGTCGCCAACATTGACGATCTCGGAAGGATGCTTGATGCGCTTCCAGGCCATATCGGTGATGTGCAGCAGGCCGTCCACGCCACCCAGGTCGACGAATGCGCCGTAGTCGGTGAGATTCTTGACGATACCCTTGACCTGCTGGCCTTCCTGAAGCGATTCCAGCAGCGCTTCGCGCTCGGCGCTGTTCTCGGCTTCCAGGACGCTACGACGTGAAACCACAACGTTGTTGCGCTTCTGGTCCAGCTTGATGACCTTGAACTCGAGTTCTTTGCCTTCCAGGTGAGTGGTATCACGCACTGGACGGACATCAACCAGGGAACCTGGCAGGAACGCACGGATGCCGTTAACGTCGACAGTGAAGCCGCCTTTAACCTTACCGTTGATAACGCCCTTGACCACTTCCTCAGCTGCGAAAGCCGCTTCCAGAACAATCCAGCACTCGGCACGCTTGGCTTTTTCGCGGGACAGCTTGGTTTCACCGAAGCCATCTTCAACCGCGTCCAGCGCAACGTGAACTTCGTCACCCACGCTGATGGTCAGCTCGCCCTGCTCGTTGTAGAACTGCTCGACCGGGATGACGCCCTCGGACTTCAGACCGGCATGAACAGTGACCCAGTCACCGTCGATGTCGACCACGATGCCGGTGATGATCGCACCCGGCTGCATGTCGAGGGTTTTTAGGCTTTCTTCAAAAAGTTCTGCAAAGCTTTCGCTCATGTGTATTCCTGCTGTTTTTCGGGCGACGATCCGCCCAATCTCCACATCCCAGATAACGTGGGTTCATTCATATAAAAAAAGGCCTGCGGGACTAGCTCTGGTCTCCCACATGCCTCCTTGTTAACGGCCCTCGAAATCGAGAGACCGTCAGGCCGCCTCTCGGCGGTCGCTCTTCAGGCGAAATCGCGTTTGGCGACTTCGCTCAGAATCTGTCCTAGCACCTGCTCGATGGATAGCTCGGTCGAATCCAGCTGTACGGCATCGTCTGCCGGCTTCAGCGGAGCCACTTCACGCTGGGTATCACGCTCATCACGCGCCCGTATCTCATCGAGAAGACTCGCGAGATTAACATCATCACCCTTGGCCTTCAACTGCAGGAAGCGTCGGCGCGCCCTTTCCTCCGCACTGGCGGTGAGGAATATCTTCAAGGGCGCGTCAGGAAAAACCACGGTCCCCATGTCTCGGCCATCAGCAACAAGTCCAGGCGGTTCGCGGAACGCCTTTTGACGCTGCAACAGCGCCTCGCGCACAGCAGGCAACGCCGCGACCTGCGAAGCCCCGGCGCCAACCTGTTCGTTACGAATCGCCTGGGTGACCTCCTCACCTTCAAGTACGATCCGCATTCCATGACCGCTTTTATCCGCACCGAATTGCACATCCAGATGAGCGGCCAGAACCTTGAGCGATTCCTCGTTGGTTAGGTCGACACCATGGTTGCGCGCAGCGAAGGCAAGCAAACGGTAAAGTGCACCGGAATCGAGAAAATTCCATCCCAGCCTGGCCGCCAGCAGCGCCGCAACTGTGCCCTTGCCGGAGCCGCTCGGGCCGTCAATGGTTATGACCGGGACCTGGCTGATCATGAATTACCCTCCACACCTACACGCATCCCAGCCCGCTCGGCCAGTGCAAGAAAGTTTGGGAACGATGTAGCCACGTTGGCGCAATCGTGGATGCGGATCGGCGCACTGGCTCGGAGCGCAGCGACACTAAAGGACATCGCGATGCGATGATCGCCGTGGGCCCAGACCTCGCCGCCACCAAAGGCTGCACCGCCCTCAATGATAATCCCGTCAGGGGTCGGCTCGGCCTTCACCCCAAGTGTTTGCAGACCATCGGCCATCACCTGGATACGATCGGACTCCTTGACCCGCAGTTCCTCGGCGCCGCGCAATGTCGTCCGCCCTTCAGCGCAGGCCGCCGCGACGAATAGCACCGGGAATTCGTCGATTGCGAGCGGGACGAGGTCTTCAGGTATATCGATGCCCCGGAGTTGAGCGGCGCGCACCCGGATATCCGCAACCGGCTCACCGCCTACCTCACGCAGATTGGTCAGCTGGATATCGGCCCCCATCAGTTGAAGGATGTCGATAACACCGGTCCGAGTTGGGTTGACCCCGACGTGCTCGAGCATAATGTCAGAGCCCGGCGCGATGCTGGCGGCAACCATGAAAAACGCAGAGGAAGAGATATCGGCGGGCACTTCGATCTGCGTCGAGCTCAGCGTGTGGCCGGGTTCGACCGTGGCGGTGCTGCCTTCGACCTTCACCGGGTAGCCGAAGCCTTGCAGCATCCGCTCGGTATGATCCCTGGTTGGTGCCGGTTCGGTAACCGACGTTTTTTCTGCGGCATAAAGGCCGGCCAGGAGCAGACAGGATTTAACCTGGGCGCTGGCCATCGGCATTTCGTAATGCATGCCGGACAGTGTCTGGCCGCCGCGAATGGTCAGCGGCGGGCGCCCTTCGGCCGCTGTCTCGATCACTGCCCCCATGTCGCGCAAAGGCTTGGCCACGCGATTCATCGGTCGCTTGGACAGCGAAGCGTCCCCCGTCAGAGTGGTATCGAAGGACTGAGCAGCCAGCAGCCCGGACAGCAGGCGCATCGAGGTACCGGAATTGCCGAGGTAGATCGGGCCTGGTGGCGGCTTCAGGCCGTGCAGGCCAACGCCATGGACGGTAACGCGCCCCTGATTCGGCCCTTCGATGACCACGCCCATGTCGCGAAATGCCTGGATGGTTGCCAGGGCATCCTCGCCTTCGAGAAACCCCTCCACTTCGGTAGTGCCTTCGGCGAGCGAGCCGAGCATGATCGAACGGTGGGAAATGGACTTGTCGCCGGGTACACGAAGTTGGCCGCTGAGGCTACCGCCCGGGTTGGCGAGGAAGATAAGGTCTTTGGAATGCATAACGTCCACATAGGCTCTGCGAGCCAGTATTTTGCTGAAATGTTCGCGGGCAGCCTTGGCGCGCGTGAACACGCCCAACATGGTACGCCCGTCTCCTTCATCGACCGCGGCGCGAAGCGCGTCGAGGTCGGCACGAAAATCGTCCAGGGTCTGCAGCACCGCCTCGCGATTGGCGAGAAAGATGTCATGCCACATCACCGGATCGCTGCCCGCGATGCGGGTGAAATCGCGAAACCCGCCCGCCGCATAGCGGAAAATCTCAAGATTCTCGTTGCGTTTGGCCAGCGAGTCCACCAAACCGAATGCCAACAGGTGCGGCAGATGACTGGTAGCAGCGAGGACTGAATCATGATGCTGGACATCCATGTGCTCGACATCGGCCCCTAATGCGCGCCACAGCCGATCCACCAGCGACAATGCAGCGGGGTCGGTGTCTTCTAGCGGCGTCAGGATGACCTTGTGCCGGCGAAAAAGCGTGCTTTGGGCAGCCGTCACGCCGCTCTGTTCCGAGCCGGCTATCGGATGGCCAGGCACGAAACGCGGCGGCATTGCACCGAACAGCTCGCGGCTGCGGCGCACCACGTTGCCCTTCGCACTGCCGACATCGGTCAACACGGCCTCGCCAAGGTCAAGTGTGGCTAGCTCAGCCAGCAAACGCTCCATCGCCAGAATCGGCACGGCTAGTTGAATCACGTCCGCGCCCCGACAGGCCTCCTCGAGATTGTCAGCACAGCGATCCACGACGCCAAGCTCGACGGCCAGCTCTCGAGAACGCGGATCCAGGTCGAACCCGACCACCTCGCCGCACGCGCCGACCTCACGCAGGCCCTTGGCGAAAGACCCGCCAATCAGCCCCAGGCCGATGACCGCCAGTCGTTCCACCAACGGCCCGTCAGGGAGTGGCCTCACGTTTCTGCTCAATGTCCAAGCGCCTTGCGCAAGGCAACCAGAAAGCGGGCATTCTCCGCTTGCGTACCGATCGAAACCCGTAGAAAGGTCGGCATGCCATAGCCGGCCACCGGACGGACGATCACACCGTCGCGCAGCAGCGCCTGGTTGACCGGTGCCGCATCACGCCCCATATCCACTGCAATGAAGTTGCCTTTCGACGGAATCCACTCCAGCCCCAATTGTCTGAAGCCCGCTTCGAGCTGAAGCATACCGGCTGCGTTGCAGGCCCGGCTCTCGCACAGGAAGCGGTGATCATCGAGCGCAGCACAGGCCGCCGCTAGCGCAAGGCTGTTGACGTTGAACGGCTGACGCACTCGGTTCAGCACGCCTGCAATCTCTGCCGAACAGACCGAATAACCCACACGCAACGCCGCCAACCCATACGCCTTGGAGAAGGTTCGGGACACCAGCAGATTGGGATGGGCCGCCAGGAACGCCATGCCATCGGGCAGTTCGCCGCCCTCGGCGTACTCGATGTAGGCCTCGTCAAGCACAACCAGAACCTTTTCCGGGACGCGACTCAAAAAGCTGTCGAGCGCATCGGCACCAAACCAGGTACCGGTGGGATTGTTTGGATTGGCAAGGAACACGACGCGGGTATTCTCATCGATCGCAGCCAGCATGGCGTTGAGATCGTGCCCCCACTGCCGCGCTGGGACAGCCCTGGCTTGAGCGCCCACCGCCTGAGTCGCAATTGGATAAACCGCGAAAGCATGTTCGCTGAACACCGCGTTCAGGCCGGGCGCGAGGTAGGCGCGCGCGACCAGCTCGAGAATGTCGTTAGAACCATTGCCGAGCGTTACCTGTTCGATACCGACATCATATCGCTCGGCCAGCTTCTGCTTGAGCACGAAACCGTTGCCATCGGGGTAGCGCGTCAGCTCGTCGAGTTGCGCCCTGATCGCCTCGATGGCTTTAGGGCTCGGACCCAAGGGATTTTCATTGCTCGCCAGTTTGACGATCGTCGCGGGATCGAGATCAAGCTCACGTGCCAATTCATCCACCGGTTTGCCCGGCACGTAAGGCGACAGCTTTTGCACACCTGGCTGAGCCAGGGCGAGGAAATCACAGGACATGTTCAGCTCCGCTGGAGCTGAAAGCCTGAGCCCGAACCTGAAACCTGAAGCACTCGGCGTTGCTCATGGCTTGCAGTTTCCAGCTTCCGGCTTCCAGCTGCTTTTTAAAGTACCGCTTTCGGATAGGAACCCAGCACCTTCAGCGCGACGGCTTCGCGGCCGATCTTCTCCAGAACATCTTTTATTAGCGGGTCCTGGTGATGGCCAATGCAGTCGATGAAGAAAACGTAGGTCCATTTACCGCTGCGAGAAGGACGGGTCTCGATCCGCGTGAGATCGATACCATTGGAATGAAACGGCATCAGCAACTCATGCAACGCGCCCGGCTTGTTGCGCATGGAAACGATGATCGAGGTCTTATCATCGCCAGTAGGCGGGACTTCCTGGCTGCCAATGATGAGGAAGCGCGTGGAGTTGTCCGGACGATCCTCGATCTTCTCGGCAATCTTGGTCAAGCCGTAAAGCTGCGCCGCCATATCGCCTGCGATCGCTGCGGAGTTCCATTCGCTTTTGACGCGCTTCGCCGCATCGGCATTGCTGGAAACAGCGACCCGTTCGACGTTCGGATAGTGCGCGTCCAGCCACTTGCGGCACTGCGCCAGCGATTGGGCATGGGAATAAATGCGGGTAATCCGGTCGGTCTTGGTCGTTTCGCCCACCAGCAGATGATGATGAATACGCAACTCGACTTCGCCGCAGATAACGATGTCGTGCTCTAGAAAACTGTCGAGGGTGTGGTTGACCGCACCCTCGGTGGAGTTTTCCACCGGCACCACGCCGAAATTGACTGCACCGGCGACTACCTCACGGAACACCTCGTCGATCGCTGCCATCGGCTTGCTGATCACAGCCTGACCGAAGTGCTTAAGGGCTGCCGCCTGGGAAAAGGTACCTTCCGGCCCCAGGTAGGCGACGCGCAGCGGCTGTTCCAGGGCCAGGCAGGACGACATGATCTCGCGGAACAGGCGCGCCATCTCCTCGTTATCAAGCGGCCCCTTGTTCAGCTCCATGATGTGCTTGAGCACCCAGGCTTCGCGCTCGGGGCGATAGAACACCGCCTCCTCACCATCGGCCAGTGATGCGGTCTTGACCCGAGCCACATCCTGAGCACAACGGGCGCGCTCGCTGATCAGCTCGAGAATCTTCTCGTCGAGACTGTCGATGCGTACGCGCAGCGCCTTCAGCCGGTCGACATCGCTCATCAGCCGCGCTCCTTCTCGAATTCGCGCATATAGGCCACCAGCGCCTCGACGGCATCCAGGCCCACCGCGTTGTAGATGGAGGCGCGCATGCCGCCGACCGAGCGATGACCTTTCAGGTTGAGCAACCCCCGGGCCTCTGCCCCAGCCAGAAATGCTTTGTCCAATTGCTCGTCGGCCAGCCTGAACGGCACATTCATCCAGGAGCGAGCGTTAGTGGAGATCGGATTGGAATAGAAGTCGCTTGAATCGATTACCCCGTAGAGCAGCTCCTTTTTGGCGCGATTGCGCTGCTCCATCGCTTCAACGCCACCCTGCTCTTTCAGCCATTCAAATACTAGGCCGGAGAGATACCAAGAGAAGGTCGCAGGCGTGTTGTACATGGAGCCGTTGTCGGCGGCGACCTTGTAATCAAGCATGGTCGGGCAGCTGGAGCGTGCACGACCGAGCAGGTCCTCGCGAACGATCACTACCACCAGGCCCGATGGGCCGATGTTCTTCTGCGCGCCCGCATAGATCAGGCCGAACCGGGAAACATCCAGCTGACGCGAGAGGATGTCAGAAGACATGTCGACTACCAGCGGCGTGTCGCCAAGCTCCGGTATCCAGTCGAACTGCAAACCGCCAATGGTTTCGTTGCTGGCGTAGTGCAGGTAGGCCGCACTGTCGCTGAGCGCCCACTCGTTCTGGCCGGGAATCGCAAAGTAATCGTAAGGCTTGGCGCTGGCAGCGACATTGATATGGCCGAAACGCTTGGCCTCTTCAATACTCTTGCGTGACCAAATGCCCGTGTCGATGTAATCCGCGACGCCGCCCTCGGGCAGCAGATTCAACGGGATCTCGGCAAACTGCTGGCTGGCGCCACCCTGCAGAAACAGCACCTTGTAATTAGAGGGAATGCTCAGCAGATCGCGTAAATCCTGCTCAGCCTTCTCGGCGATCGCCGTGTATTCGTCGCTGCGATGGCTCATTTCCATCACGGACAAGCCGCGGCCTTGCCAATCGAGGAGTTCAGCCTGGGCGCGCTGCAGCACCGCCTCGGGAAGCGCGGCCGGGCCGGCGCAGAAATTAAAGGCGCGTTTGCTCATCTTCGTTCTCTCAAAACGGTCGATACCTTGCTCGCTCCGTCCGCGGCCTAAGGCCAGGTCCAGGGCTTGCCATTCCTTCATCTGCAGCAGGGCCTGCAACGAAACGACGGCGAAGCCTTTAGGGGCTGCGCCGTCGTTTGATCAGTTGTCGTCGTCGGTAGGCACTACGTCTGGCGGAACGTCTCCCCCGCCGCCGAGCAAGTCATCTTCGCTTGGCTCGGTGCTGACAACGGGCATTTCCTTATCCAGGGCATCCTCGTCGATAACCGCTTCGATATCGTCCAGGACGTCCTCCTCGGAGGGTTCCTGAACCCTTTCGAGGCCAACCAGATGCTCGTTCTTGCCCAGTTTGATCAGCGTGACACCCTGAGTGTTACGACCCAGTGATGAAACCTCATCGACACGGGTGCGAACGAGCGTGCCCTGATCGGAAATCAGCATGATTTCTTCTCCTTGCTGCACCTGAACGGCACCGACCAGAGGGCCGTTGCGCTCGTTGGTTACCATGGCGATAACGCCCTGACCGCCACGGCCGCGACGTGGGAACTCGTCGATCACGGTGCGCTTGCCGTAGCCATTGAGGCTCGCGGTGAGAATCTGCGCATCAGGCTCTGGGATCAGCATGGAGATCAGACGCTGGCCTTCCGGCAGGCGCATGCCGCGAACGCCACGGGCGGTGCGGCCCATGGTGCGCACGTGCTTCTCTTTAAAGCGGATTACTTTACCGCCGTCGGAAAACAGCATGACTTCACGCGCGCCGTCGGTCACCGCAGCGGCGATCAATGTATCGCCCTCTTCCAAGCCGAGCGCGATCAGACCGACACTGCGTGGGCGGCTGAACTGGGACAGCGGGGTCTTCTTCACGGTGCCCTTGGCGGTCGCCATGAAGATATAGGTGCCGGTCGGCTCGTCTATTGACTCGTCGGTTTCGTCGCCCTCGAGGAGTTCTTCCGCCTCATCGGTTTCGCTGACGATTTCCGCATCTTCGACATCGTCGTCGCCGTTCAGCTGTTGCTGACGCGCGGCCTCGATATCCACTTGCAGCATGGCGGTGATGTATTCGCCTTCGGTCAGCGGCAGCAGGTTGACCAGTGGCCGACCGCGTGATGCGCGCGAGGCCTCAGGAATCTCGTAGGTCTTGAGCCAGTACACCTTGCCCTTGCTGGAGAATAGCAACAAGGTGGTGTGGCTATTGGCGACCAGCAGATGCTCGACGTAATCCTCTTCCTTGACACCTGTGGCCGCCTTGCCGCGACCACCGCGACGCTGCGCCTGATAGGCCGCCAGCGGCTGCGATTTGGCATAGCCGCCATGTGAGATGGTAACGACGCGCTCTTCTTCGGTAATCAAGTCCGCCAGGGTCAGGTCCAGGCGCGCCTCGAGAATCTCGGTACGGCGCGCATCGCCGAAGTCGCGCTTGACGCCTTCGAGTTCCTCGCGGATGACCTCCATCAGGCGCACCGGATTGGTCAGGATGCGGATCAGCTCGCCGATCTGGGTGAGAATCTCCTGGTACTCGCTGAGCAGTTTCTCATGCTCGAGGCCCGTCAAGCGGTGCAGGCGCAGGTCAAGAATGGCCTGGGCCTGCTCCGGCGACAGGTAATACTTGCCATCACGCAGACCGTACTGCGGATCGAGGCCTTCAGGACGGCACGAGTCAGCACCAGCACGCTCGACCATCGACTCGACGGCGCTGGACTCCCAGGCTTCGGCGATCAGCGCTTCTTTGGCCTCGGCCGGGGTTGGCGACGCCTTGATCAGCGCAATAACCGGATCGATGTTCGAGAGTGCAACTGCCTGCCCTTCGAGAATATGCCCACGCTCACGCGCCTTGCGCAGCTCGTAGACGGTCCGGCGGGTTACAACTTCGCGGCGATGGCGGACGAAAGCCTCAAGCAGCTCCTTCAGGTTCAACGTGCGCGGCTGTCCATCGATAAGCGCCACCACGTTGATGCCGAACACGCTTTGCAGCTGGGTCTGAGCGTAGAGGTTGTTCAGAACGACCTCAGGCACCTCACCACGGCGCAGTTCGATGACCACGCGCATACCGTCCTTGTCGGACTCGTCGCGCAGTTCGGTGATGCCTTCAAGCTTCTTTTCCTTGACCAGCTCGGCGATCTTCTCGATCAGCCGCGCCTTGTTCAACTGATAAGGCAGTTCGGTGATGACGATCTGCTGACGGCCACCCACCTTGTCGATGTCTTCGATGGTCGAGCGGGCCCGCATATAGATGCGTCCGCGACCGGTGCGGTAGGCCTCGACGATGCCGGCACGGCCGTTGATGATGCCAGCGGTGGGGAAATCGGGCCCCGGAATGTACTGCATGAGTTCATCGATGGTGATATCGGCGTTTTCGATCAGCGCCAGGCAGCCGTCAATGACTTCACCGAGGTTGTGCGGTGGGATGTTTGTTGCCATGCCCACGGCGATACCGCTGGAACCGTTGACCAGCAGGTTCGGAATCTTGGTCGGCATGACCGCCGGGATCTGCTCGGTGCCATCGTAATTGGGCACCCAGTCGACGGTTTCCTTGTCCAGATCGGCCAGCAATTCGTGCGCCAGCTTGGCCATCCGCACTTCGGTGTATCGCATAGCCGCGGCGTTGTCGCCGTCCACCGATCCGAAGTTGCCCTGGCCGTCGACCAGCATATAGCGCAGCGAGAAAGGCTGCGCCATCCGCACGATGGTGTCGTAAACCGCCGAGTCACCGTGAGGATGGTATTTACCGATCACGTCACCGACCACACGGGCGGATTTCTTGTACGGCTTGTTCCAGTCGTTACCCAGCTCGCTCATGGCATAGAGCACACGGCGATGAACAGGCTTCAATCCGTCGCGCGCATCCGGCAGCGCTCGACCGACGATTACGCTCATGGCGTAGTCGAGGTAGGACTGCTTGAGTTCGTCTTCGATATTGACCGGGAGGATTTCTTTGGCCAGTTCGCCCATGGAAGCCTGGTTCCTTGTAGTCAGCAGGGTCCTGCGATTAAGCGCGGAATGGTATCACACGGAGGCGCCGCTGGAGCTTGGAGGCTTAACGAGAAAGCCTTGAATTCGCGCTTCCCGCTCAGCGTGACTCGATCCACTTTTCGTCCAGCGTTCAGTCTCCAGCCGCTCCGTTCGTCTTTTCGCTATTTAGTGCAGCCGTTTACGACTCATCAAGGCGGCGAGTTTCGCGGCGTTGGGCCGTTCCACAACGCCTCTCTCCGTCACGATGGCATCGATCAGGTCAGCAGGGGTGACATCGAACACCGGGTTGAATGCCTCGACATCAGCCGCGAGCCGTTGACCGTTGACTTCCAGCAGCTCACGGCCGGCCCGCTCCTCGATGGGAATGTCATCACCTGATTCCAGTCCCATATCAATACTCGAGCTGGACGCTACTACCATGAACCGTACGCCATGATGCATCGCCAGCACGGCGAGCTGATAAGTACCGATTTTGTTGGCGACATCGCCATTGGCGGTGATCCGGTCGGCGCCTACGATCACCCAGGTGATGCCGCGAGTCTTCATCAGATGCGCCGCCGCCGAGTCGGCGTTCAGCATGACCGGCACGCCCTCGCCTGCCAGTTCCCAGGCCGTCAACCTGGAGCCTTGCAGCCAGGGGCGGGTTTCGTCGGCGTAGACGCACTCGACCAGGCCTTCGAGGTGCGCCGCACGGATCACACCGAGCGCGGTGCCGAAACCTCCAGTGGCCAGCGCACCGGTATTGCAATGAGTCAGCAGGTTCTGCGAATTGCCTTGATGCTTGCGGATCAGGTCGACGCCGAACTGTGCCATGGTCAGATTGGCTTCGCGATCACTGGCATGGATGGACGCCGCCTGAGCCTCGGCAGCGGTCAGCGGATCTTCGCCGGGTTTCAGACGGTCGAGGCGTTCGCGCATCTGGTTCAGCGCCCAAGACAGATTGACGGCGGTTGGACGCGCGGCCGCCAGCAGTTCGAAGTCGGATTCAAGTGCCGCACGCCAGTCCTCACGTTCGGCGAGCCGGGCCCTTAGTCCCATGACCAGCCCGTAGGCGGCGCTGATACCGATGGCGGGCGCGCCGCGCACGATCATTTCCCGGATCGCCGTAGCCACTGCTGCAGCAGAATCACAGGTGTGCCAAAGCTGTTCCAGTGGCAGCTTGCGCTGGTCGAGCAAACGCAACTGTCCGCCCTGCCATTCGATGGCCTTTACCTTTTCTGCGGCCAACAAACGTTCACGCATGGCATACCTCTTTTGATAAGCAGCGGTCTGGCTGACGAGCGCTTTGGTACTGGATCAAGGCCGGAAAACAAAGAAGCCCGGTCGATTTTAGGCCGGGCTTCTTTGCTTCAATAGATTGGGACGGCGAACCGAGTACTCGCCTTGCACCGTTTACCCGGCGCGAATCCTAATCGACTGATTTTGCTAGCACAAGCGAAGACGGCCGGTTGCTGGTGAGCAAGTCCCATGCGTCAACCGGATCGCAGCGGCAGGCAGGCAGAGCACTTGCTTATTACAAATCGCACAGATTCGCATTAACATGAGCGCCTACCATCCGCGGATCGTCCCTGTCATGAAGCGTTACCACCCCCTCCTTTCATTAGACCTGGCCGGCCGCATCACGGCCGCGCTGTTCGGCGGCTATGCGCTGGCGTTCGGCTCTACCGCCTTTCTATCCGTCTACCTGCCCTTGGCACGAGCGGATCGCGTGGTCACTGCCAGTCTGCTGTGTTTTGCCGTCTGGGTAGCCGCTGTCATTTATACCTTTGCGGCCCGCAGCGCCTTGCGGGCCTGGTTGTGGCTAGGAGCGCTGACCGCACTGCTCTGCCTTGCCGCTTTTCTGCCTGATGAATGGAGGAGCCGACCGTGACCTTACGTCAATCGATGGCAGGGCTGCATACCTGGGGCGGGCTGCTGCCCAGCTGGTTGCTATTCGTGATTCTGTTTGCCGGCACGCTGGCCTGTTTCGACAAGGAAATCGAGCGCTGGATGCGTCCGGCGTTGCACGTGCCCGCAGCCAGCAGCATCGATGCTGACAACGTTCGGCGCTGGCTGGATGCCAATGTTGAGGGCCCCTTGCATGCCTACTGGCTGCACGGTCCTACCGACCGCGAACCTTACTGGAAGCTGGGTTGGGAAAAAGACGGTACGGGCGAACGTGGGCGTGCCGTCTTCGACCCCGCCACCGGCAAACCCATGCCGGAAACCCTCGGTGGTGAGTTCTTCTTCACCCTGCACTACAACCTTCAGGCGGGCACGATCGGCATGTACATCGTCGGCCTGGCCGGCATGTTCATGCTCGTTGCGCTGGTATCAGGAATCATCGTTCACAGGCGTATTTTCAAGGACTTCTTCACTCTCCGGCCGCAAGCCAACGGCCAGCGTGCCTGGCTCGATGCGCACAACCTGTTCGGAGTGATCGGCCTGCCCTTCCATCTGGTACTGGCCTATACCGGCGTCGCCATTTTTGTCGCGACCTACATGCCAGCTGGAGCGATGGTGGCCTATGACAGTAACCCGCTGGTCTTTTTCGAAGAGGTCCAAGGTGGCTTTCACCGCAACGAGATGGACAAGCCCGCCGGTGAACTGACCTCTCTGGATGGTTTGATAAACGATGCCCGTCAACGCTGGAATGGCGGCGAGCCGGGCTGGTTGATCGTCGAGCACCCGTTCGACGCCTCGGCAGTGGTCAGCATTCGCCGGCTTGACCCTTCACGCATCGGCTCACCACAGGACACCCTGAATTACGACGCAACCACTGGCGAAATGCTCAAGCAACAGCAGGCACCCACCAGCTACGAGGCTTATATGTGGATGGTCGGTTTGCATATGGCGCAATTCGGTGGGCAGATTGTTCGACTGTTCTACGGACTGATGGGACTGGCCGGCTGCGCAATGCTGATCGCTGGCTCAGCGGTCTGGCTGCGCAAGCGTGAAGCTCGGCAGATCAAAGGGCTAAAAGTAGTTCGTGCCCTCAACGGAGCGGTCTTTTTCGGACTGCCCATCGCATCGCTGACACTGCTCTGGGCCAACCGTCTGTTGCCGGACACCCTGCCCGACCGGGCGGCAGTCGAAGGTTGGTGCTTCGCCTTGAGCTGGCTGGCAGTGGCAGCCTTCGCATGCATCAGGCCTGGCCAACCAGCACGGACCACCCGTCAGTTGTTTGCAGTACTGGCGATTCTTGCTCTTGGACTGCCCGCACTGAACGGCATCGTAGCTCCGCAAGGCAACCTTGTTGCGAGCCTGACACGGGGCGATATAACGCTCTTCGGCATCGACCTGGTATTGCTGACCGTCGGGTTGGTGTGTGCCTGGCGAGCTGCTGCTCAGCACGAGGCGCGGTCGGCCCGTGAACGGCGCATGCAGGAGGTTTCACCATGACGCTACTCGCATTTGCGTTGGCTTACGTGGGCATGCTTGCGCTGTGCTTGGCGATGCCTCGTCATCATCGTCAGTTGTTCGATCGCGCACCGAGCCCACTACGGCAGCGTGGGCTGCGCCTGCTGGCAGGCGCATTGCTGATCGTCATAGTCATGCTGGATGTGGAAGCGCTGGGAGTGTCGATAGGCCTGATAGTCTGTTTTGGCCAGCTGATGTGCGCTGGGCTACTGGTAGGCCTGATGCTCGCCTGGCGTGAGCGCATGGCACTCCCCATGGGCGCCGCGCTAAGCGTGATGGGAGCGCTGAACGTTTTGGTGTGAGCTGATCGTATTGACCTCGAGTCGATGACGTTCATCACATCGACTTGACCCGCACTCGGGCAAAGCAGAATACTGTATCCATATACAGTATTCTGGATTTGCTGTTCATCATGTCCTCCGTTGTCTCCCTTGATCGATTGCTCGATGCACGCCGCCTATGGCGCGGCCAGCCCAGCGTCGTCTCGACTAGTAACCAGCCAACCGGACATCCCACACTCGACGCTGCTCTGCCCGGCGGGGGATGGCCGGATGCAGCCCTAAGCGAGCTGCTGATCGCCACCACCGGGATTGGCGAGTTACGTCTGCTATGGCCCACCCTGGCACGTCTGACTGCTGCTGGCGAACGGGTGGTACTGATCGCTCCGCCCCATTTGCCCTTCCCTCATGCCTGGCTCGCTGCTGGCGTCGACCTACGCCAACTCAGCCTTGTTCAAGCGCAAGGACGGGACGCCTTGTGGGCGGCGGAACAATGTCTGCGTTCAGGGAGTTGTGGTGCTGTGTTGTGCTGGCCTCAGAAAGCCGATGATCGTGCCTTGCGTCGTTTGCAGGTGGCCGCCGAGACCGGACAGACACTGGCCTTCGCCTATCGCTCTTTGCACGAAGCCGTAAATCCCTCTCCAGCGGCACTGCGCTTGGCAGTCGAAGCTCAGCCAGCTCAAGTGCGTGTACTCAAATGCCGCGGCGGACTGGCACCCGTCCAGCCGATTTCTGCCGTGGGATGGCAGTGACGATGCTCTGGGCCTGCATCCTGCTGCCGCAATTAGCCATGGACGGTGTGCTACGTAGCCGCACCGATGCCGACGCGCCACTGGCACTACTGAGCGGTACGCCACAGCGCCGCGTGCTACAGGCTGTCAATCCGGCGGCACGATTACTGGGGCTAAAGGCAGGGCAATCTTTGATAGCCGCCCAAACGCTAACTCGGGGATTCGAGACGGCCGAATATGACCTGGCTTCAATCGAACGTTGGCAGCAATTCCTCGCCGCCTGGGCCTACGGCTTCAGTTCGCAGGTCAGCCTGCATTACCCACGCTGTCTACTTATGGAAGTGCAGTCGAGTCTGGGCCTGTTCGGCCCCTGGCCTCGTCTTGAAGCGCGCTTGAGGACAGAGCTGAGTGCGTTGGGCTTTGGGCATCGCATTACCCTGGCACCCAATCCTGCAGCTGCGAGGGTACTGGCCAACGTGCACGACGGTTTGGCGGTAACGGATACCCCAAAGCTGCATCAGGTACTGGCTGACCTTCCGGTGGATCGTCTCGGCTTGCCCCGCGATGTCTCGAGTGCCCTGGCGCGAATGGGGCTACGTACTTTCAAGCAATTGCTGGCACTGCCTCGGGACGGACTGGCGAAGCGCTTTCCCGCAGAGGCGCTCAGACATCTCGATACCCTGCTGGAGCATCGCCCGCTGGGCATGAATTTCTATCGTCCGCCTGACCGCTTTGATGCGCGTATCGAGCTGAACTTCGAGGTCGAGTCCCACCAGGCGCTGCTATTCCCGCTGCGCCGCCTGACCGTCGATCTCGCCGCCTACCTCGCGGGCCGCGACAGCGGGGTTCAACGCTTTACCTTGCACCTGGAGCACCGCAGTCTGCCCGAAAGCCTTTTACCGGTCGGCCTGCTCGGCGCGGAGCGAGACCCGGCCATGTTGTTCGAGCTGACTCGCGGTCGCCTGGAGCACTTGCAGCTTCCAGCACCGGTGCTGGCAATACGGTTGATTGCAGAGCAGTTGCCGACATTCGTGCCCGAACATCGCGAACTCTTCGATGAGCGACCGCAGCAGTCATTACCATGGGAACAGTTGCGCGAGCGGTTGCGAGCCCGATTGGGCGACGATGCAGTACAGGGGCTTGCTGCTCGTGCCGACCATCGCCCCGAATGCGCCTGGCGACCGCAGCATGCGTCCCACCTGGAAGCGCCACTTTCGGGAGGCCCCCGCCCCGGCTGGCTGCTGGCAGAGTCGAAACCGCTCCACGAAGCCTCATTGCGCATCTTGTCAGGGCCTGAGCGTATCGAATCGGGTTGGTGGGACGGAGGCGATGTGCGCCGCGACTACTATTTGGTGGAAACCCGGGCGGGCCAACGCGGATGGGCCTTTCGCTCAGTCACGGGAGGGCCGCTGATGTTGCACGGCTGGTTCGGATGACACCCGATTACGCAGAGCTGCACTGCCTCTCGAACTTCAGCTTTCAACGGGGCGCCTCCAGTGCCAAAGAGCTGTTCGAACGCGCTGCACTCCAAGGCTATAAAGCCTTGGCAATCACCGATGAATGCACGCTGGCCGGCATCGTCCGTGCCTGGCAGGCGTCCAAGGAAACAGGCCTGCCGCTGATTGTCGGCAGTGAGATGCAGATCGAGAACGGTCCGAAGCTGCTCATGCTGGCCGAGAACCTGCTTGGGTATCAGCGCTTGTGCCGGCTCATTACCTGCGCCAGACGTCGCGCCGAAAAAGGCCAATACCAGCTGCTGGGCGATGACCTGAACGAGCCTCTGGAGGGACTGTTGGCCATCTGGCTCACCCACGAGCCCGATGCTGACGCCGAAGGTCTCTGGCTGCACGAACGCTTTCCAGGACGCCTCTGGTTGGGTATCGAACTGCATCGCGGGCCGAACGATGAAGCGCACCGGCATCAATTGCAGGCACTGGCCGCGCGCGTGGGCATACCCGCGGTGGCTTGTGGCGATGTGCATATGCACGCCCGCGGCCGGCGCGCTCTGCAGGATTGCATGACTGCGATCCGCCATCACCTGCCTGTAGCCGAGGCCGGACGTTACCTGTTTCCCAACGGCGAACGCCACCTGCGTCGGCGCGAGGAACTGGCCCAGCTCTATCCGCCAGAGTTGCTTGCAGAGACGCTGCGTATCGCCGAGCGTTGTCAGTTCAGCCTCAACGAGCTCAGGTATCAGTACCCACACGAGCTGGTGCCCAGCGGTCACGATGCCAGTTCATGGCTGCGCAAACTGGTAGAAGACGGAATGAGATGGCGCTGGCCTGCAGGCGTGACGGAAAAATCACGTGCGCTGGTTGAGCATGAATTGCAGCTGATTACAGAGCTGCATTACGAGAGTTACTTTCTCACCGTCCACGATATCGTCCGCTTCGCCCGTGAACGCCATATCCTGTGCCAGGGTCGGGGTTCGGCAGCCAACTCGACGGTGTGTTTCGTACTGGGCATCACCGAACTCGACCCTTCGCATAGCCGGCTTTTGTTCGAGCGGTTCCTCTCGCGCGAGCGCAATGAGCCACCGGACATTGACGTGGACTTCGAGCACGAGCGCCGTGAGGAAGTGATCCAGTATGTGTTTCGCCGCTACGGCCGCAATCGCGCCGCACTGACTGCGGTGGCCAGTTCCTACCGCGCCACTGGCGCACTGCGTGACGTGGCCAAGGCGCTTGGCCTGCCGCCTGATCAGATCAATGCCCTGGCCGAATGCTGTGGACGCTGGAGTGAGCATGTACCCGATGACGCACGGCTACAGGAAGCGGGCTTCGATCCCAGCAGCCCGGTGTTGCGCCGGGTCCTGGTGCTGACCAGTGAATTGATCGGCTTCCCTCGTCACCTGTCACAGCATCCGGGCGGCTTCGTCATTTCCGAGTATCCGTTGGATACCCTGGTGCCGGTCGAAAATGCCAGCATGGCCGACCGTACCGTGATCCAGTGGGACAAAGACGATCTCGACGTGGTCGGCCTGCTCAAAGTCGATGTGCTGGCGCTCGGCATGCTCAGTGCGCTGCGCCGCTCCTTCGATCTGATAGCTCGCTATCGCGGCACGCAGTGGACCCTTGCCACACTGCCCAAGGAAGACCGTCCGACCTACGAAATGATCAGCCGCGCCGACACCGTGGGCGTTTTCCAGATCGAGTCGCGCGCACAAATGGCCATGCTGCCGCGGCTTCGTCCCAGAACGTTCTACGATCTGGTGATTCAGGTAGCCATCGTACGGCCCGGGCCGATTCAGGGCGATATGGTTCACCCCTACCTGCGTCGGCGCAATAAAGAAGAGCCGGTGGAGTATCCGTCCGAAGAGCTGAAGCCGGTGTTCGAGCGCACCCTTGGCGTACCCCTGTTTCAGGAACAGGTGATGGAGCTGGCAATCGTCGCCGCCCAATACACCGCCGATGAAGCCGACAAGCTGCGCCGCGCCATGGCCGCCTGGAAGCGGCACGGCAGTCTTGAGCCGCACCGCGTGAAATTGAGTGAACGCATGCTTGCCCGCGGCTACACCCTAGAATTCGTGGCACGAATCTTCGAACAGATCAAAGGCTTCAGCAGCTACGGCTTCCCCGAATCACATGCGGCCAGCTTCGCCCTGCTCACCTATGCCAGCTGCTGGCTCAAATGTCATGAACCTGCCGCCTTCGCCTGTGCCTTGATCAACAGCTGGCCGATGGGCTTTTACAATCCCGATCAGATTCTCCAGGACGCCCGCCGTCACGGCCTCGAAATCCGCGCGCTGGATGTTCGCCACAGCGACTGGGATTGCAGTCTCGAGCCGACCGAGACCGAGCAACCCGCAATCCGTCTGGGGCTGCGCCTGGTGCGCGGCTTTCGTCAGGAGGATGCAAAGCGCATCGAGGCGGCTCGTCAGCAGCAAGCCTTCGCCGGTATCGACGATCTATGCCTGCGCGCGCGACTGGATGCCCGGGCGCGTGAACAGCTGGCCGACGCCGGAGCGCTGAAAGGGATTGTCGGACATCGACATCAGGCTCGCTGGGCCGTGGCCGGCTTCGAGCCCCAACTGCCGTTGTTCGCTGAGCAGATTTCGACCCAGGAGGCGCCGGTGCCCCTGCCGGCGCCATCGGTTGGGGAAGAGCTGATGACCGATTACGCCACGCTTGGAACAACGCTTGGCCCTCACCCGCTGGCCTTGCTGCGTGATCAGCTCCGGAGCCGACGTTGCCGCAGTTCGCGAGAATTGACCGAGGTGGAACATGGTCGCCTTGTCAGCGTCGCGGGCCTGGTCATTGGTCGCCAGCGCCCACAGACGGCCAGCGGGGTCATTTTCGTCACGCTGGAAGACGAGTTCGGCATGATCAACGTAGTGGTCTGGCACGACCTGGCCAAGCGGCAACGACGTGTGCTGATACAGTCGCAGATGCTTCGAATCGATGGGCATCTGGAATCGGCAAACGGTGTACGGCACGTCATCGCCGGGCGTCTCAGCGATCTCACCCCGATGCTCACCGGGCTCGACGTGCGCAGCCGGGACTTTCAGTGATCCAACGCAGGCGGCACGGCGATCAACTCGCCCCGCGCGTTAGCAGATCGGCTATCGAAAGGGTGAACATGAACACCAGCCAGAACCCAGCGCCCAGCGCAAAGAAGCGAACCAGCGGCGAATGGGTGCCGAGCTGGGCCAAGCCAAACAGCACCAGCAGGGCCTGCCCGGCTGCACAGATCAAAGCGACCATCGCCCATTGTGGAAACTGAATGGCTATCGTGACGCTGATTGCCAGTAGCGCCAGCAGTCCGGCATAGATCAACACCAGTTTGCCCGCTTTCATGCTGCCCTCCCCACCAGATAGAGCGAGGGATAGAGAAAAATCCAGATCACATCGACCATGTGCCAATACAAGCCGACCATTTCCAGGGTGATCGCACGCTCCGGCAACTTCATATGGCCGAAATGAATACGCGCCACCATGCCCAGCACAATCACTACCGCAATGGTCACGTGGACCGCATGCAGCGCGGTGGCAAAGAAATAGATATTCATGAACAGCCGCGCCGCGGGAGCCTCGAGCGGCGATTCGTGGCCTATGCCGGGCAGCAAACCTTCATGGTATTCCCAGCCGTATTCAAAGAATTTCACCGCCAGGAATGCCAGACCGAAGAACGCGCTGAGCAAGAGAAATTGCTGCACGCGACGGTAGTTACCCAAGCGCGAAGCCTGCACCATCAGGCTCATGCACAGGCTGCCGGTGAGCAGCAGCGCGCTGTTGAAACCCGCCAGAATCGAGTGCAGATGATGCACCGCCTCATTGACTGCCGCGGGGTGTTGCAGGCGGTAGTAGTAGATGACCAGAAACAGCGCACCGAACATCATGATCTCGGTCGCAAGGAACAACCACATCCCCAAGAAACTAGCTTCCCGCTGCTGGGCGGCTGTCTGGTATGGCTCGGCCAGGTACCCGTCACGATCGGCCATGGGTTGCCTCAGGTGGATAGTCGTACGCTTCAAAGTCGACGATCGGGGTTTCGAGGAAATTGTGCTTGGGCGGCGGTGACGAGGTGCGCCACTCCAACCCTGCCGCATCCCATGGGTCGTCATCGGCCAACGGGCCGTAACGCAACGACCACAACAAATAGCAGAACGGCATGACGTAACCTACCGCCAGCACCCCAGCACCCGCGGACGACAGCACATGAAGGAACTGAAAGTCTTCCGGATAACTGTGGTAGCGCCGCGGCATACCCAGATAACCGAGCAGGAACTGCGGGAAAAACGTCAGGTTGAAGCCGCAGAAGATCATCACTGCCGCGATTTTGCCCCACAGCTGTGAATACATCCGCCCGGTTATCTTCGGCCACCAGAAGTGCAGCGCGCCGAAGAACCCGGCCACCGCCGCGCCAACCATGATGTAGTGAAAATGGGCTACCACGAAGTAGGTGTCGTGCACGTGGACATCTGCGGCCAGCAGCGCCAGAAACAATCCCGTGACCCCGCCGATGACGAACAGGCCAATGAAGGTCAACGCATAGAGAAAATGCGCGTCGATAGTCAGGTTGCTTTTGTAGAGCGTGGCGGTCCAGTTGTAGACCTTGATCGCCGAAGGAATGGCCACCAAGAAGCTGAGGAGCGAGAAGACCATACTGGCGTACATCGATTGCCCGGCGACGAACATGTGGTGGCCCCACACCATGAAGCCGATCACGGCGATTGCCAAACTGGAATACGCCACGAACGAATAGCCGAAAATACGCTTGTGCGCCGCTGCGGTGATCAGCTCACTCATTACCCCCATCGCTGGCAGGATCATGATGTAAACCGCCGGATGGCTGTAGAACCAGAACAGGTGCTGAAAAAGCAGCGGATCGCCCCCCAGGCTGGGATCGAACACGCCAATACCGAACAGGTACTCCGCCGCCACCAGCAGCAGCGTAATAGCCAGCACTGGCGTAGCCAGCACCAGAATTACCGAGGTGGCATACAGCGACCAACAGAATAGCGGCATTCGGAACCAGGTCATGCCTGGCGCCCGCAGCGTATGAATCGTGACGATGATGTTCAGCCCCGTCAGGATCGACGAGAAGCCGACGATGAATACACCTAGGATCACCGCTACCACATGCCCGTTGCTGAACATCGTCGACAGCGGTGTGTAAAAGGTCCAGCCCGTATCCACACCTCCAGCCAGCAGCGAATACAGCGTGAAGATGCCGCCGCCCACCAGCAGGTACCAGCTGAACAGGTTGAGTTTGGGAAAGGCCATGTCCTTGGCACCGATCATGATCGGAATGAGGAAGTTGCCGAAGACCGCCGGGATCGACGGAATCAGAAAGAACCACACCATGACCACACCGTGCAGGGTGAACGTGCGGTTGTAACCGTCGGGACTCAACAGATCACCGTCGGGAGTCACCAGTTCGATACGCACCAGAGCGGCAGCCAGGCTGCCTAGAAAAAAGAATGCCGTGACACCAATCAGGTAGAGGATCGCAATGCGCTTATGGTCCGTGGTCAGCAGCCAGGTGCGTAGGCCATGCTCGTCGGCAAGGTAACTGGGCGCGCGGTCGGCCGCCGGGTTCTTCTGACTCAAGGTATCGTCTCCTCTGGCGTCGGGCTGTGCGGGCTGTCGGCATGCGGCTCACCTTGGCCGCCCTCCCCGACCTTACCCAGCGACTGGATATAGGCAGTCAGGCGCAGCACGCCCTCTTCATCGATCACATTGGCAAAGCTCGGCATGATCGATTCGTAGCCGGCTACGATCTGCTTGTGCGGCAGCATGATGCTGTCACGGATATAGGCTTGGTCGGCCACGACAGAACTACCGTCCTCCAAAGCCACCCGACGGCCATAAAGCCCCTCGAGTTTTGGCGCTTTGGCCACGGCGGCCGGACCATGACAACCACTGCAACCGAACTGGCGAAACAGCACTTCACCCTGTTCGGCCAAGGACTCGCTGGCGCCGGCCTGGGAGAGCCAACGCTCGTATTCCTGTGGAGGCTGCACGATCAGCGTGGCGAGCATCTTCGAATGGTCGGTACCGCAATACTCAGCGCAGAACACCTCGTAGCGACCCGCTTCGGTAGCGTTGAACCAAAGCTCGGTATAGCGCCCTGGCAGCAGGTCCTGCTTGATGCGCAAAGCCGGGAAATAAAGGCTGTGGATGACGTCCTGAGAAATCATGTTCAGCCGCACCGGACGCCCGACTGGCACGTGCAAGGTATTGATCTCTCGTTGACCGCCGGGATGCTGGAATTTCCACATCCATTGCTTGGCCACCACCTGAATTTCCATGGCATCCACCGGTGGCGTGCGCACTTCATAGTAGAGCTTCGCCGAGACCAGATAGATGATCATCGAACCGATGAAGGGCAACACGATCCAGGTCATTTCGACCTTCATGCTGCCGCGCGGGCGGTGATCGCGGGGCACTTTGGTGCCCTTTCGGTAACGTATTGCGAACAGAATGGTGAGCACGAACACCGGCACGACAAAGATTGTCATCATTCCGGTGAACGACCAGATCAGCCAGTCGATACTGCTCGCGTGTTCGGATGCGGTCTGCGGCCACAGGCGCAGAAAATCATCGTTCATCGCCGCCCTCCCGCTTGCGTCGCTCACGCCACAGCGACAGCCCGATGAAACCGAGCAACGCCAGCGCCGTGCCGGTGCCCCCCACCTGCAGCGCACCGATGACCCAGTTGTCGTATCCGCCAGTGCGCGGGTTGTAGTGGTAACAGAGCAGCAGTAGCTGATCACTGAAATCGCCGACCCGCCCTTCGCCAGCATCAGTCAGCGCCAGCCGCAGATCGTTGGGCTGATAACCGAGCCCATACAGCCATTGCACCAGCTTGCCGGACGGACTCAGCGTGGCGATTGCCGAGGCGTGCGCGTATTCCTGAATCTCTGCATCCCAGCGGTAATGAAAACCGAGTGCGTCGCTGACGCTGCGGCTGGCTGACTCCGGTCCGGTGAGCAGATGGACCGATTGAGACCCCGCCAACGCTGGCCAACGCCGCGTCAGCTTGTCGCGTTCGGCACGGGCATCGGCTGGCGTCTCGTGCGGGTTGAAGCTATAGGCGATCACTACGTAATCCTCGCCAAGTTCGAAGGGCACCGCACCGAGCAGGTTGAACAGGCTGGCCAGCTGCGACCCGCACACATTCGGGCAGCGAAAGTAGACAGGCACCAGCACTGCTGGACGACCATCTAACAATTCAGCGAGCGTGACCGACTTGCCGCTGTCGTCGGTGAAGCGCGTATCCAACGGTACCTGCGCGCCAGGCCGCGAATCGATGCCAGCGGCGGCGAAGGGATCGAACGGTTCTGCGGTGCGCACCGAAGCTGCCAACGCGAACGCCAATGCCGCAGCCACGACCAGTAACAACCGGCTCATTGAGGTTCTGCCCTTTGTTTGGCCTGTTGCAAACGTACGTCCGGTTTGCCGCTGGCCCCCACCGGCGACGGCCAGCCGCGTTCTAGCAACAGGATGCGTGCCCGTCCGAGCGGAATACGCGCGACGCCCGCTTCACGGTCGACCCACTCATAATGCTCCAGCCGCTGCACGGCCTCGCTGACCACTTGTTGGCCTTTGGCTAGCGCATCCGTTTCCAGTCGCGGCTGGGGCGGAATGATGCTGTCGCGCTCGAGCCCCGATACCGGAGGCTCAGGTGTTACGCGGTAGTAGCTGAGCAACAGTCCCACAGCAGCAAGCGATATCGCCAGGGCGATAACCAGGCCGCAGCCAATCATCAGCAATACCCTGACCTTGGCGTCATGGTGCTCGAAGCCGTCTTCATTGGAGCGCGGATCGACCGGGACGCTCATGCGGACCTCCTCGGCAGGATAAGCAGTGTCATCAATCCTGTACCCGAAGCCGCCGCGGCAACCAGCGCCAACGTGCTCGCCAGCCCATTCATGCCAGGCAAGCTGGCCATGCTGAGCCAGGCACCTTCGGCCAGGCCAAGCAGCAACGTGCCGCCAGCCAGTATCGCCAGCGGCACCCGACGCCCAGAGAAAGGCCACCAGGTCGCGACAAATACCAGGCTCTGTAGCGCCACCAGCCACGTCAGCAGCGGCCATTCGCGGGCGCGTACCTCATACCAGCGCACTTCCTCAGGCAGGTTGCCGTACCAGACGATCAGATACTGCATGAAGTGCAGGTAGATCCACGCCAGCGCCGCAGCCGACAACAAGCCGCGCAACACGCCCGGGCGGGACGCGCCCGTGAACAGGCTGATCAGAACGCAGGCCGCGATTCCGGACAGCATCAGCCGGCCCAGCCATAACAGCCCGAATATGCTGGACGCAAAGTGCGGCTCCATCGATTGAGCCCAGTCGAATGCTGCCAGGGACACACTCAACACCACGGCGATCAGCCCCAAACCAGCCCCCGCCGGATTGCGCAACGTAGTGGGCAGCAGCCAGCGCGCCAGCGCCCACCACAGCCCAACATAGAGCAGCCCACGCACGACGAAACTGGGCCACCAGAGCCAGAACCCGCGAAACCCATCGTTGTGGTGATGCATCCATTCGTAAATCAACCCGGCGCCGAGCAGCCCCGGAAGTACCAGTACGGCCAACGCCGGCATGGCCCGGCTGGCAACTAGCGTCCAGGGCCATAGCTGATCGCGAGCGCTGCCACTGACTGGGGCTAAAGCGAAGCCCAATGACAGTGCGCCCAGCGGAATCCCGGCCAACCCCAAGAGGCTTGCCACACAAGCGGCCAGTGTGTCGCGCGGCGCCAGTAGAAGCCCGATGCCAAGGCCGACGAGCCCAATGGCCAATGCCGCCCAGGCGACGGCGCGACCACTCATGAATCGCGCGAGGTTCATGGCAGAGCCTCCAACGCGCGGCGATCAGGCTCGGGCAGTTGGCCAACCTCAGCCGTTCGTGCCAACTGCAACGCCCGTATGTGCGCAACAATTGCCCAACGATCTGCCGGTCGTACCCGCGCGGCGTAGCTATACATCACGCCGTAACCCTCGGCGATGACCTGAAGAAAATGGCGATCAGGTGCCTGCACCAGACGCGGTTTGGCGAAGTCCGGTGGTTGCGGAAAGCCGCGTTTGACCACCGTTCCCATGCCATCACCGGCCAAGCCGTGACAAGGCACGCAATTGATGCGGTAACGTTCCTCGCCCCGGGCCAGCAGCTCTTCAGTCAACGGTGGGCGCTCGGCAAGCACCGCCTCCCATGACAGTTCGCCACGGGCGATCGTCCCTAACGGTGGCGCCTGGTTAACCTTGCCGTCAGGGAAAAACAGGCTGGACTCCTGTGCGTCGGCACGCGGCTGTTGGGCCATTTGATCGCAGCCGCTGAGCAACACGATGAACACGATCAGCCAAGGCATCAGGCAGGCACCTTGCTGACCGACACGGCCCGTTCCGCCAGCCATAGCGCCGTACCCGTCTCGTTGAACATCGGGTCATCGGCGCGAATACAGAGCAGAAACCGGTCGTCCGTAGCGCGTTGGAACGCCTCGGTTTCGAAAAGCGGATGATGAAGCAGCGGCAGCCGACACAGGAACAGCAGGCCGAACAGCGCCCCCAGTGCGCCGCCTGTAATGGTCATCAGGAAGGTGATGACGGCGAAGCCCTGCAGGGCAATAAGGGGCCGGCCTCCGATATCCAGGGGGTAACTGAGATTGGCGTATAGCTGCATGGCCAATCCCAGCCCGCCACCGATCAGCGCACCGAGGATACCGGCCCAGTAGGCGCGGTTGTTGCGCTGGCCAAGAATCGGCTCCAGCTCCGGCAACATGAACGGACTGTAAGCCTCCATCCGCGAGTAGCCTTCCTCACGCGCGGCGCGGGCTGCCTCGATCAACGGCTCAGGATGTGTGAAATCGGCTAGAAGTCCGTAGCAGCGCTCAGTCATCGGCTGCTCTCCGATAGCTGTGCAAGGCTTCTTTGACTTCAAAGGTAGACACCATCGGCAGCAGGCGCATGAACAGGCTGAACGGTACGAGGAACAGCCCAGAGGTGCCGATGAACAATGACCAGTCCCAGAACGTCGGGCTGTAGCCTTGCCAGGTAGCCGTCAGGTAATCGCGGGTGGCGGGAACGATGATCAGCATCCAGCGCTCGCACCACATGCCGATCAGGACGCCGACTGCAATCGCCAGCAACGCCTTGCCATTGCGCCGCACTTGCGGCCACCAGAGCGCTTGCAGGCAAACCAGATTGAAGAAGATCGCCGTCCACCAGCTCCAGGCCATCGGCCCGGTCAGACGCGCCATGGCCATGTTTATCTCGTGTTCCTTGCCCGAATAGAAGGCGATGAAGGTGTCGGCAAAATAGCCGTAAGCAGTCATCCAGCCGCTGGCGAGCAGTAATACGCCGAGTACGTCCAGATGCTTGACCGTGATCAGCAGCTGCCAGCCGAAGAACCGACGCAGCCCCAGCGCAATGACAATCACCAGGGCGAAACCGGAGAAGATCGCACCAGCGACGAAGTACGGCGGAAACACCGTCGAATGCCAGCCGGTTTCCGGCGATAGATCGAGAAGAAATGAGTAGCCGCTGGATACCGCAAACACCAGCGGAATCGCCAGCAGCGCAATGAAACGGTAGGCTCGCCGCCAATGTGCCCAGTGAGAAGAAGCACCGCGCCAGCCAAGCGCCAGCAGCCCATAGAAGATCTTGTAGCGCCGTTTGCGGGCGTGATCGCGAGCAGAGGCGAAGTCTGGAATTGCACCGATGTAAATGAACATCAGCGAGACGAACAGATAGCCGAGGACCGCGAAAAAGTCCCACGACGTCGGGCTCTTGAACTGCGGCCACAGCTCCATGGTATTGGGATACGGGGCGCTCCAGTAGAACAGCCAGGGCCGTCCCAGATGCAGGATCGGGTAGATGCCCGCACAGACCACCGCCATCAGCGTCATCAACTCGGCCATGCGGTTGAGCGAGTTGCGCCACGGCCGGTTGAGCAGCAGCAACATCGCCGAAATGAAGGTTCCGGCATGACCGATGCCCAGCCACCACATGTAATTGAGGATGGGGAAACCCCAAAACACCGGGTCGTTATTACCGAACACACCCACACCCTTCCAGATCACCACAACCGCCGAGGCGACGAACAGCCCCAGCAGCAAGCAGCTGAAGATGAACAGTGCCCACCAGGCGCGGCGATAGCGATTGAAGTCGACGGGCACGGTCAGCACCCGGTCCGAGACTTCACCGAGCGGCATCTGCCGCGGCAGGAAGTGCGGCGTATCGGCACCGGTATACCCGGGGCGAGAGTCAGCGCCGCTCATGACTCGTCCTCGATCTTCGGCAGGTCGACCACGCCCAGATACGTCGTCTTCGGCCGTGTCCCCAACTCTTCCAGCAGCGCGTAATGACGCTTGGTGTCGCGCCCTTTGCGCACGCGCGCGCCCGGATCGGACAGGTCGCCGAACACAATTGCCTGGGTTGGGCAGCTCTGCTGGCAAGCGGTCTGCACCTCGCCGTCGGCCACCGGACGATTCTCGATCCGTGCTGCGATGCGCGCCTCGCTGATGCGCTGCACGCAATAGGTGCACTTCTCCATCACACCGCGCGAGCGCACCGTGACGTTGGGGTTGCGCTGATGCTGGATCGACGGCTCATCGTCCTCGGTCCAGTCGAGCCAGTTGAAGCGTCGCACCTTGTACGGGCAGTAGGACGCACAGGTGCGGGTGCCGATGCAGCGGTTGTAGATCTGTTCGTTGAGCCCATCAGGTCCGTGTACGGTGGCGTTGACCGGGCAACCGACCTCGCACGGTGCCTGTTCGCAATGCATGCAGGGCACCGGCTGGAACGCCGATGACTCGGGCTCGTCAGGATCACCCTTGTAATAGTGATCGACCCGCAGCCAGTGCATGTTTCGGCCCATGGCGACCTGCTCTTTGCCGACCACGGGAATATTGTTTTCCGCCTGGCAGGCAACGACGCAGGCGTTGCAGCCGATGCATTGGTCCAGGTCGATGGTCATGCCCCATACCGGCTCGTTCGGTGGGGTCGGCGGGTAAAGAGTCTTGGCTTGTTCAAAGTGGTACAGCGGCTCTGTCGACACCTTGCGATAGGCCTCATCGCGCGGCTCGCTCTTGATGGCTTCCTTGCCATGCGGTATGTGGTGCGACTGAGTGGTGGCCAGCGGCAGGAATTCGCCGGTCTTTTCAAGCTGGGCACCACGACGTAGCCAGGGATCGCCCGCCGTGCGCAGCGGTGCGATGTCATAGCCAAGACGGTCGGCGACACGGCCGGCACGAGTGCGTCCATAACCGGCGTACAGGCTGAGCGTGCGTTCGGCGTGGCCGGGCATGATCCAGGCCGGGCCGATCACCACGCGGGTGCCGAGCGTGATCCGAACCATGTCGCCATTTGACAGCCCTTTTTCTTCTGCCAGCTTCGGCGCGACGCCGATCACATTGTCCCAGGTGAGTTTGGTGATCGGTTTGGGCAGTTCCTGTAACCAGCCGAGGTTCGCCAGCCGGCCATCCCACACACTGGGGTCCGGCAGAAAGCGCAGGGTCAGCCCTTCCTCTGTGACGGGCTCGGTGTCCCAAGTGATGGGTGCTGCGTAGATGCTCAGCGGGGGGAGCGCGGTGTCGACGATAAAGCCAAGCTCCAGCGCCTGGCGCCAGGCGGTTTCGTCGAGCGACGTCCAGGTCTTGCGCAGCTCGGCGCGGCCACTGGGATTGAGATCGCCCTGCATCAGGGCCAGCACTTCGGACAAGGTGCGGCTGCTGTAGAACGTGCGCACCAGCGGCTGACCGAGGCAAACGCTGCCATCGGCAGCGCGCGCGTCTTGCCAACCGTCGAGGTCGTGGGTAAGCGGCAGGTGCCAGTGGCAGTAAGCAGCGGTCTCGTCGTAATAGAGCCCGGCGTGAATGCGCAGCGGAACCTGATCCAGCGCTTTCTCCAGCTCGAGATCCGCCGGGGCAGTGTCCACGGGATTGCATTCGAGCATCAGCAAAGCCTCGACCTGATCCCCGCGAATCGCCTCCACCAGCGTCGGCAGGTCGCCCAGGCGCTGCCCACCTGCTTCGTGCCAGACCACCGGCTCGCTGTACGTCAGCGTCTTTCCGACGTTGCCCAGCCGCTGGTTGAGCCGGTGTACCGCCGCCTGTACCGCCACAGGTGTGCGCTCACTAGCGGTGATCAGACAGCGTCCGGCGCGAGCCTTGAGCCCTTTCGCTACGGCCTCGATCCAGCGTTGACGTTCGACTGGCAGCTGTTGTTCGGGCCCCTCGCCCTCATCCAGCGCGGCGGCCAGGGCTTGCACATAGGCTTGCAACATCTCCGGCTCGATTCGTTTGCGCTCGCTCGCCTTGGCACCGGTAAGGGTCGGCACCGACTCGACCATCAAAAGGCGTGCTTCGCCGTCGCCTCCTGCGGCCAACCGTTTACGCTCGCCCCAGCGCACCGCATTCGGCAATTCGCGTGGGCCGAGGCCGAGCCAGTCGTGCTCGAAACTCAACACCCATTCGGCTTCCTCGAAGCGATAGTGCGTCTCGACGGCCCGGCCGAAGGTGCGCTCTGCAGCCAGATAGTGATCACCCTCGAAAGGTTCGTGTCGATACAGCTGCGCCGCGGGCCAGCGCTGCAGCAATTCGTTGAACTGTCGCTGCAATGTCGGTGAGCTGGTGGCACCCAGCAGTACGTGCAGGCCGCGACCTTCCCGCGCGTCGAGCCGTTCGGCCAGGCGACTGGCTTCGAGCTGGAAGCTGTCCCAGGTCGCATGCACCCCCTTGAACCGCGGCGCCTGAGACCGATCGGGGTCATACAGCTGCAGGATGGCCGCCTGGATAGTCGCCGTACTGGCACCCCGGCTCAGCGGATGGTCAGGGTTACCTTCCAGCTTGGTTGGACGCCCGACATGCGTCCGTCCCAGCACCGGCTGGGCGTAGCCGGCGAAGGTCACCGAGGTGGCATACCACTGCGCTTCTCCGGGAATGATCTTTTCCGGTTGAACCACATAAGGCACGCCCTTCTCCGGCTCACTGCAGCCGGCCAGACCGGCCATCGCCATCGAGGCGCCCATCACCTGCAGAAAGCGCCGACGGTCCATCTGCGGGGCGATCGAGGGAAATTCGGCCTCAACGAACTCGGCGAACGCCGGTTCGTCTGCCAGCTGTTCGAGGCTGCGCCAGTACCCTGCCCCGCGCTCGCCTTCCAGACGCTCGCGAATCGCGGTCCAGTCGAGTGGCGCAGGGTGCTGTGGGTCGGTGTCGTCTCGAATCTGCATGGCCTACCTATGGCATATGTAGCAGTGGGTCAGGTCGCCATCGCCAATGTGGTACTTGCGCATCAGCGTCTCGCCGAGCGCCTGGCGGTTGCCCTTGTATTCCCAACTCATGTCGGTCACCGCATCTGGTGGGCGCAGGCGCGGCGCGGGGTTCTGATGACAATCGAGACACCAGCTCATGGTGAATGGCTCGGCCTTGTACATCAGCGGCATGCGGTCGACCTGCCCATGGCATTCGGCGCAGCCCACACCGGCGTTGACGTGCACACCGTGGTGGAAGAACACGTAATCCGGCAGTTCGGTTACGCGATTCCAGCGCAACGGCTCGCCTTGAACGAGGCTCTGGCGGACCGGTGCAAGCATTTCCGCGCCGGTCCAGATCTGCGAGTGACAGCTCATGCAGGTGTGGGTCGACGGCAGGCCCGCCACGGCGCTGGTCTCGACATTGTCGTGGCAGTAGCGACAGTCGATCTGCAGCGCACCCGCGTGATGCTCATGACTGAAGGGCACCGGCTGGTCGACCGTCCAGCCCTGGTCGGTGACATAGGACGAGCGCGAGAGGATGACGAACGCGACGAAAACCCCGACAAGCCCCAACGACAAAAGGAGCAATACCAGACGTAACCACATGTCGGCGGTGCGGGGGAAAAGCTGGGCCATCCGGGAAGGTGCGTCCTGACTGTACCGTTTGTGACTGTATGTTTCTGGCCCCCCATCGACGCATGAGTTCAATCGAAACGGCGATCCAGGTCCAAAAGGCCATGGAGACCCCACAGATCAGAAGGGAACATTTGCGCAGGCCGGTCAGTCAGCTATGAACAATCATTTCCGGAACCGACGCTCTAGCCCTGCGCTATAGCGCTGGGATTCGCAGGAGCCGCCGGGCCGTGCCGGCAGCAGGCCAGGATGCCATCCGCACCGATCCGACAACAAAAACGGAGGCCTGATGAGCAACTGCACGATCCATTTCGACGGCAAGCCACTTAACGGCGACGCCGACACCCCGCTGATCGATTTTCTCGCCAGTCACGACATCGACCTTCCCCACGTCTGTTATCACCGCGCGCTGGGCTCGCCACAAACCTGCGACGTCTGCTGGGTGCAGGTCGACGGCGAACTGGTGCGTGGCTGCACGCTGAAGGCTCAAGACGGGCTCGACGTCACCAGCCAGATTCCCGAGGCCAAGGCCGCGCGCGAGGAAGGCATGGACCGGCTGGTGGCCAAGCACGAGCTGTATTGCACGCTGTGCGAGCACAACACCGGCGACTGCACGTTGCATAACACCTATGCCCAGATCAATCCGCCGATCCAGCGTTACGAATTCACGCGCAAACCTTACGAGAAAGACCATTCCAACCCCTTCTACACCTACGATCCCGACCAGTGCATTCTCTGCGGCCGCTGTGTCGAGGCGTGCCAGAACGTCGAGGTCAACGAGACGCTGTCCATCGACTTCAACATGGAGCATCCGCGGGTGCTCTGGGACGGCGGCAAGCCGATCGACGAATCCAGCTGCGTCAGCTGTGGCCATTGCGTCACCGTGTGCCCGTGTAACGCGCTGTTGGAAAAGACCATGCAGCCCGACGCCGGCCCGTTCACGGCACTGCCGCAGGACGTGAAGCGGCCCATGATCGACATGGTCAAGAAGCTCGAGGAAACCATTGGCGCACGGCCGATCACCGCCGTTTCGAAACTGGACATGCACTGGCGCCAGCCAGAAATCAAACGCACCAAGACCGTGTGTACCTATTGCGGGGTCGGCTGCTCCTTCGAAATGTGGACGCGCGACCGGCATATTCTCAAGGTCCAACCGGTGGTCGATGCGCCAGCCAACGGCATCTCCACCTGCATCAAAGGCAAGTTCGCCTGGGACTTCGTCAACGACCCGAAACGCCTGACCACCCCGCTGATCCGCGAAAACGGCAAGTTTCGTGAAGCCAGCTGGGATGAGGCGCTTGATCTGGTCGCCCATCGCCTGCTGCAGATCCGAGACACCCATGGCCCGGACGCCATCGGCTTTATCGGCTCGAGCAAGGCCAGCAACGAGGAGGCCTACCTCACGCAGAAGATCGCTCGCGCGATCATCGGCACCAACAGCGTCGACAACTCCTCGCGCTACTGCCAGAACCCGGCCACCAAAGGCCTGTTCCGCACCGTCGGCTACGGTGGCGATGCCGGCACCATCGAGGACATGGAAAAGGCCGACGTGATCGTCATCGTCGGCAGCAACCTGTCCGAGAATCACCCGGTGATCGCCTCCAAGCTGAAGGCGCAGAAAAAGCACCGTGGCCAGAAGTGGGTGGTGTTTGACCCACGCAAACACGAGATGGCCGAGCGCGCCGATATTCACATGAGACCCAACGCCAGCACCGACATGGTCTGGGCATCGGCTCTGTCGCGCTACATGTTCGAGCACGGCTATGCCGACCAGCAATTCCTCGATGCACGGGTCAACCAGATCGAGGAGTACAAGCAGTCGCTTGAGCCCTTCACCATGGATTTTGCCGCCAAGGTCACCGGCATTGCCAAAGAAAAACTGATCGAGGCGGCCGAGATGATTGGTCAGGCGAAAAGCGTGTGTCTGCTCTGGGCCATGGGCATCACGCAGCACAGCCATGGTTCGGATACCAGTACGGCGCTGTCGAACCTCTTGCTCGTCACCGGCAACTACGGTCGCCCCGGCACCGGCGGCTACCCCATGCGCGGGCATAACAACGTTCAGGGCGCCAGCGACTTCGGTTGCCTGAAAAACATGTACCCCGGCTACGAAAAGGTCACCGAGGAAAAGAACCGCGACAAGTGGGCCAAAGCCTGGGGCGTGCCCAAGGAGAAACTGTCGCTGGAAAAAGGCAACGACAACTTCACCATGGTCAAGGGCGCTGATGAAGGCTCAGTCAAGGCGATGTTCATCATCGGCGAGGAAACTGCATTCTCCGACGCGGACAGCACTAGCGTGCACAGCGGCTTCGAAAGCCTGGATTTCATGGTGGTGCAGGACATCTTCATGAGCCGCACCGCCGAGTTCGCCGACGTGGTGCTGCCAGCCTCTCCCTCTGTGGAAAAGGATGGCACCTTCACCAACACCGAACGCCGCATCCAACGTTTCTACCAAGTACTGCCGCCGCTCGGCAACAGCCGCCCAGACTGGCAGATCCTTACCGACCTCGCGAAACGCATGGGCTACGACTGGGGCTACACCCACCCGAGCCAGATCATGGATGAGGCAGCGAGCATTGCCACCATGTTTCAGGGCGTCAGCTATGAACGGCTGGAAGGCTGGCAATCGCTGTTCTGGCCGATGCAGAGCGGCGGCAGCACGACGCCGCTGCTCTATACCGAGCGGTTTCACACCGATGACGGTAAGGCCGTGCTGTTCCCGCTGGAGTGGAAGCAACCAGCAGAGTCGGCGGACAGCGAGTACGACATCATGCTCGACAACGGTCGCATGCTTGAACAGTTTCAGAGCACCAATCAGACCGGGCGCGGGCCGCGCATCTGGTCGCAGGCGCCGAACTGGTTCGTCGAAGTCAGCCCGCAGCTAGCCGCCGAGCGTGGCATCGAGGATGGGACCTGGGTGCGCGTAACCTCGCGGCGCGGTTCGGTTGAAGTACGCGCCACGGTGACCGACCGGGTCGCCGGCAAGACACTGTTCATGCCCATCCACCAGGGCAAACCAGGGCTGAACCTGCTCACGGGTGAGCATCACGACCCGGATGTGAACACGCCCGCCTACAAGGAAACCGCGGTCAAATTGGAAGTGCTGCCTGAGACCGGTGAGCCACCACTGCCGTCGAATAACTTCCGTAACGCCTATCGCACACCGAATGACGGCGTGCCCGTCGAAGTGAAGTGGTATCGCGAGGACTACCTCGCACCGCCCGCCCAAGCCCCGCATCCGGAGAGATTCTGATGGCCCAACGACTGAACTACGACGTCAAACCGACCCCGACCGAACCGACTGCACGCGAGGAATTGGACACCCTGTTGGAAACCCTGCATCAAGGCGGCGTACTGCGCTTCGCCAATGATCTGGCGGGCTCGCATCAGCAACTGCTCAAGGTACTGGTCGACGGTATGAACCAAGAAGGCTCGCTTAACGCCGTGCAGAACCTGTCTATCCTCGGTATGGCGCTGTCCCGCATCGAGCCGGCGCAGTTTTACAAGATCGTGTTTGCTTTCCAGTCTGCTTTCGGTGCCGTAAGCCAATACAAGCCGGACGACAAGCACGACGAAGCGCCGGGCGTGACTGGCGCCTACAAGATGCTGCATGACGACGAGCTGTGGGCAGCGCTGATGCCCATCATCGAAGGGCTGAAGACTTTTGCCGGCGGGCTGGATAAAGAGGCGGAAAAGCCGATCACCGCCTTCAGCGGCAAGAAGACGGAGCAATAAGGCCGAGTACATTGGCGCGTTAAGCCTCGCACCAGGCCAGCAGTTTCGCGGCAGAAAAACCCGCAGCTCCCTCCAGAGCAGGCCCGGCTGGCTCCGGGCCGGATTCAGCGCAATTGCCTGCGTTCACTTATGGCGTGGTGCAGCGATACCAGCCGCGGTAGCCAACCCGCAGTCCCTGTTCCAGTTCGAAGAGCACGTCGGCTTCGGTGAGCTCGGTCGGCATGGCATCGCCGGCACCCTTCGCGGGCAGAATGCTCACCGACATGCCCTCTGCGCTCAGATCGAAACCACCGGCATCAGAACGCTGCGCCGCAAGCTTTACCAACCGGCCATGAATCTTCACCACACCCTGGCCAGCTTTATCACCCGTCGATTCCAGAGCAACCACGGGCGCGCTTTTGGCCGTGTAGGCGAAGAGGCAGCGCGGCCCTGCGCCCAGCACCTTCTCGATTTCGGCGGTGTCGAGCGTCTGGGGATCGATGGTTGGAATGTCAGGCGTAGCCACCGCTTCGCGCGCACTGACGACTTCAGGTGTCGGTCCGCTCATCACTGGCTCTTTTACCCCTTCTCCCGGTGCAGGGTCGCCACAGGCTGTCAGCAGCAGTGCCGCCAGCGGCGTAAGCGATTTCCAAACGAGCGAGCTTGAGCCGCTCCGGTGCATATCAAGACGCATCAGTCGACCCTCTCGAGTTCGTTGATCAGGTATTTCATTTCCGCAATTTCGCGACGCTGCGCCGCGATGATTTCGTCAGCCAGCTTGCGCACACGCGGGTCGGTTATCTGAGCGCGCTCGCTGGTCATGATTGCAATCGAATGATGGGGAATCATGGCCTTCATATAATTCGTATCCGCCACAGTGGCCTGACTTCTAATTACCCAAAGTGTTAAGGCGAATACAACAATACTGCCAATATATATGGCGATATTGACGCGCTTCTTTTGATACGTATTGAGCATGAAACTCAGCATGATCACGGCCATGACCGCTCCCATCAATAACGCCATCCAGGCCCGAGTTTCGCTCCAGAAGATATGCTCGAAGGCATAAGTATTCAGATACATCAGGCCGAACATAACCACCGTGGACGTTGCGATCATGGCGGCGAAGCGCCAATAGGACATCTGCATCGGTATTTTCCTTCTAGTGTGTGTGCGTGCCGGATTGATGGCCCAGCGCGGCGTACTCGCTGGCGGTCATGCCTGGTAGCTGCTTTACAAAGGCTGCGATGTCCCAGAGCTCAGCGTCACCATGCGTTTCGCCGAAAGCCGGCATAGCCGACATGCGCACGCCATGCTTAACCAGCCAGAACACCTCGTTCGGCTGCCAATGCGCCGCCGCCTCGACCAGATGCGGCGGTTGCGGAAGCATGCCCTGCGCCCATTCGGCTCTATCCACGCCAGGGCCTGCGTGGCAGTGCTCGCACATCGCCTTGTAGTGCTGCGCGCCAGCCTCGATCTGCGCCGTAGTGAACTCAGTGGGCACGTCCAGCTCTTCTGCTCTGGTGGCCACCGAGTTGTTCATGGTCGTCGAAAACACCCAGCGCACAAAGGGAGAATGATCCTGGGAAGCAGCGATGTTGTAAGCACCGGTATAGGCAACCAACAACACAAGCAGTAAACCAAACAAGGCAGCCAATACAGCGCCGCCCGCTATGCCCTTTAACAAAACACTTTTATCTTGTTGCATCCATGATGCCCTCTGCTGGAACAATTGGCGTCACTAAAGGCGTAGACATAAAAACGCATACCATAGTTGCCCGTTAGTTGCTTAACTTACAGAAATGTAACGTAGGGAATTGGAGCAGCAGTTATGCCCGCCACGCCAGAGAACATGGTCATGCAAATCTAAGTTAAGCAGCGCTGCGGTGCTCATCACCGTCAGATTCCGCCGAGGCCGACGAGAACCGGCAATCGACGACTCCCTTGTTCCGTATAAGGGAGGCCTGCCGACGGTCGGCATGATGCTCGCTAAGCCTGCTTCTATTGACTGCCCGATGTTCGGGAACCTGCCCGATAGGCGTTGCTCTACTGCCTAAGCCGCAGGTGTCGCGAACGAAAACGCTGGCGACCCACACCGCGACGCGCAATGGATGACGAGACGATGGCGAGGTGATTCGCGGCTCAGCCGTTAAGCCGCTCGCAAGCAAAGCGCTCCGAGCATCACGGGCCGCGTGAAGATCTTGCGAAGTTTTGGCAGAGACAGGCGATTGTAGGAGCGAGTTTGCTCGCGAAGCTTTTTAATATTTGCGTTCATGCTACGAAATTGCATAACGATCCAAGCCGCGCCCCGCTCGTAAAAAGAGGAGCAGCCATTACCATGCACTCTACCCTTCCCTTGCTGAATGCCCTGGAGTTTCCTCCGCTCTGTCGCGGGTCGCTTGAGGCGTTGCAGGTCAATCTCACCTACCGCTGCAATCAGCGTTGCCTGCACTGCCATGTGAACGCCGGGCCGACCCGCACGGAGGCGATGACCGACGAAAGCCTAGGCCTTCTGCATGAAGTGATCGACGCGCACCCGGTACATACGCTGGACCTCACCGGTGGCGCGCCAGAGATGCATCCACGCTTTCGTGAAATCGTCATCCATGCGCGCCGGGAAGGGCTGCGGGTGATTGATCGCTGCAACCTGACAATCCTGAGCGAACCGGGGTACGAGGATCTAGTCGACTTCCTGGCCGATCAGGGGGTCGAGGTCACCGCCTCCCTGCCCTGCTATTCAAGAGAAAACGTCGATAAGCAACGCGGCGACGGTGTGTTCGAAGCCAGTATCGCCGGGCTACGACAACTCAACCGGCTCGGCTACGGCGCCGACGGAAGCGGCCGCATTCTAAACCTGGTCTACAACCCCCAAGGGCCCAGCCTGCCGCCGCCACAAAGCCAGCTGGAGGCAGATTACAAAAGTCATCTCGAGCAAAATTTTGATATCCACTTCAATCACCTGCTGACAATCACCAACCAGCCCATCGCTCGCTTCGGCAGTACCCTGATCAGCAAGGGGCAGTTCGGCGATTACATGCAGCTGCTGCGCGACAGCTACCGATCAGCAAATCTTGAGGCGGTGATGTGCCGAAGCCTGATCAGCGTGGATTGGCAGGGGTATCTGTACGACTGCGATTTCAACCAGATGCTTGACCTGCCGATGGCCATGCCCGAGCTGATCCGTCGCGATCGACCACACCTGCGCGACCTGCTCCAGACGGCGAGGCTAGAAGGCAACCCCATTGTCACGCGTGACCATTGCTACGCCTGTACCGCGGGGCAAGGCTCTAGCTGCAGCGGCAGCCTGATCGATTAACAGTGCTTGAGGGCGCTGAGTTGTTTCAGCGCTATTACGTTTGGCCGCGCATGCTGCAACATCCACGGCCAGATCCGGCGACAAACCACGCGGTAACAACGCGCCTCGATTGGCGTCCAGATGTTAAACCGCGGCGCTCGAAACGCCGCACTCACCTCATTCGCCGCACTGCTTGAGCCTGCTTGATGACAGCTAGTAGTCCAAACCTGACAAACCACCCGACGCTGGTCCTGGTCTGCAAGCGCCCCGCTCTTGGCCACGGTAAGCAGCGCCTGGCTTTGCAGATTGGCGCTGAAAGAGCACTAGAGCTCGCCGAATGCCTGCTCGATTGCGCGCTAGAAGATCTCCGCAGTTGGCATGGCTCGGCCGTAATTGCACCGGATCGGGAAGATGCAAGTGGCTGGGCAAATCAGCGGGCACCGCAGGCGCTCTGTATAGCGCAAGGGACCGGAAACCTCGGTAAGCGGCTCAACGGCTTGGACAGTGCACTGCGCAATCTCGGCCACCAGCGCCTCATTTTTATCGGCAGCGACGCCCCAGCGCTGGTGTCAAGTGATTATCAGCGCGTGCTCGAGGCGCTGACTGACCACGATACGGCTCTGCTCAACGCGCGCGATGGCGGTGTGGTGATGATGGCTTCGAACCGCTTCTGGCCCGATCTGACCACCTTGCCGTGGAGCACCGCAGAGCTTGGCAATGCACTTGCGGACGCCTGCCGCCAAGCAGGCCATACGGTCGCATTCTGCGGGGAATCGTTCGATATCGACGAACACTCGGATTTGACCATCGCTATGCGGGCGCTAGAGAAAGATCCCCGATCCGCGAGGCGGCGCTTGTTGCAGGCGCTGAACGACCCTGGCGGATCGCCCGCATGAGCCCGGCGAAGATCAGCGTGATCATCCCGTGCCTGCATGACGAAGACCACCTTGCACGTCTGCTTCTACAGTTGCGCCAGGCCGAGATGGTAGATGGAGTGCCGCTGCAGATCATCGTGGTCGATGCGGCCGACAGCCCGCAGTGCCACGCCCTGTGCCAACGTCATGACGCGCTGTGGTCAACTGCAACGCCGTCAAGGGGCGAGCAGTTGCGCCAAGGCGCCGCACTGTCTGAGCACGAGATAATCTGGTTTCTGCATGCCGATGCGGACCTCGACAATCAAGCGTTGATCGCCGTGCGCCGCGCTATTGGCGGGGGGGCGACAGGCGGCTATTTTGCCTTTCTCTTCAGCGACACGGACGCTTGGCAGGGTCGCCTGATCGAGCGCTTGGTCGATTGGCGAAACCGGGTCGGCGTGCCCTATGGCGACCAAGGCATCTTCGCTCGCCGCACGGCCTATTTCGCCGCAGGGCAGCACGCGCCCTGGCCGCTTTTCGAGGAAGTACCGCTGGTCAAAGGGCTGCGCCGGCAGGGATCTTTTCAGCGCCTAGAGCAAGGCCTTGGGGTCAGTTCACGCCGCTGGCAACGTGACGGCTGGTGGCACCGCACCTGCCGTAACCGCCTGTTAGCGCTTGGCTTCATGCTCAAGCTGTCGCCCTTCACGCTGGCGCGGCTATATGCCAGAAAAACACCCACGAATCGGTAACTGCTACTAATCCCCTAGGGTATTAGGCGGTCGCTTGCTCCAACCAGGCAAGTAGCTGGATGGCCTCCTGTTCAGAGTCCCCACAAACTTCGCGATCGGCTTGAAACTGACCACAAACAGCTGGCCTGGAGGAATGGCCAAATAACCCACAGAGGTTTCGCTCGGAAAGATGCAAGCAGCGCACACCCGCCGGTTTGCCAGAAGGCATACCGGGAATCGGTGAACTGATCGAAGGGGCAATACAACAGGCACCACAACCGGGACGGCAATTCATTTCAACGTCCGAAATGAAATAACGGGGCGGCGATCATAATCTCCGCCCCGGTAAAAGACACTAGCCCTCAGTAGCGTTCGTCAGATAGTTGCGAGACATACAGAGAGCCAATAGGATTCGCCACCGCCACGGAGTGTCGTATGCCCATCTGGATTCAGACTGCCGCCCTGCTTTGCGTTTCCAACCTGTTCATGACCTTCGCCTGGTACGGTCATCTGAAGACGCTCAACGGCAAACCTTGGCTGATAGCCGCGCTGATCAGCTGGGGCATCGCCCTGTTCGAATACCTGATCATGGTGCCGGCCAATCGCATCGGGTACACCGAGCTGTCGATCGGTCAGCTGAAGATCATGCAGGAGGTCATCACCCTCGCCATCTTCGTGCCGTTCAGCGTGCTGTACATGCAGCAACCGTTGAAGCTCGATTACCTGTGGGCTGGGTTGTGCTTGTTGGGCGCTGTGTACTTCATCTTCCGCTCATAGCAGTCGCTTCGGCGGGCATTTTTAGGCAGCGTATCTTGCCGCAATGCGACCTGATGACGGCGTCCAGCGGCTTCGGCATACTGGCCGCCCTTTCCCCACCCCTTAGAGATTTTCCGAATGTTCAAGGTCAACGAGTACTTCGACGGCACCGTCAAATCCATCGCCTTCGATATGGCAGCAGGCCCGGCCACCATCGGCGTCATGGCCCCCGGCGATTACGAGTTCGGCACAAATCAGTTGGAAGTTATGCACGTGGTTGCTGGCAGCCTCGACGTCAAACTGCCGGGAAGCGAAAACTACGAAACTTTCGGCGCTGGCACCCAGTTCACCGTACCGGCCAACAGCAAGTTTCAGCTGAAAGTAGCCGAGGCGACTGCCTACTTGTGTGAGTACCGCTAAGCGGCAGATTTGATACGCGTCAATCCGGGCTTTTGTTGCGGTGGATGGGTAAGACGCCATCCACCCTACGCCTCCCTGTAACCCGTAGGGTGCGCCGGGCGGCGCTCCGCTTCAGCCCACCCAGCCGCAGCACGGTGAACCGCTCCTCGTAGGATGGAATCGCCAGAGGCGCTTCCGTCGTTTACCGCGTACGGCGCCGTTTCTCACCGCGGCACCAAAACCGCATCAACCGGACCTCGGACTACTCCGTCGGCTAATCCACCCTACGTCAACTATAGGGTGGGCTTCAGCCCACCAAAGCCGGAAACAGACATCGATCCCAACCGCTTCAGCCCAGCGGCTTGTAGGCCTGATTGACCTGCCTCGACTGGTTCAAACGCGTCAGCTCCCCAGCCAATCGCTCTCGCTCCGCTCTACCAGCCTGTTGAAGCTCGTCATAAACGCGTGAAAGCTCGGCCAGTTGCTCGCGTAGCTTGAGGTCAGATGCATCTCCATCACCTAGTGCGGCCACCAAGGCACGGCATTCTTCATCCAACAGCGCAACGGCTTCCCAATCGCCCGCTGCGAATGCATCACGTAACTTGTTCGCGAGTAGTGAGAATGCTTGCTTGGGTGACGACATGGGCATCCTCGTTTGTCAGCGCATGGTGAGTAAATCGGAAGCCAATCCTCAGGATGCTAGGAGAACAGATAACTTACGCTTTGGGCGCAATCTGGTCCCAGGCCACCTTGATCTCGCCCAGCAGCCTGCCAACTTCGTTCAACTTCTCAATATCGTTATGCCGGCTGGCCTCGAACAGGCGCATCGTCATGTATTCGTAGAGGCGATCCAGATTCTCGGCTAGCTCACCACCGATGCTCTTGTCCAAAGCATCGCGCAAGCCGCCAATGATATTGATGGCCTTGCCGACCAGAACGCCTTTCTCAGCGAACGCATCACGCTCCATGGCGCCTTTGGCCTGAGCGATACGATCCAGGCCGCCTTGCATCAACATCTGGATCAAGCGGTGGGGATCAGCCTCGGTTACTTGGGCTTTCACGCCAACCTGCTGATACTGCTTCATTGCGGACATTGCGTACATGTGGATAAGCCCCTTGCTACATCGTTTGCATGTACAGCTTATCGGTCGACAAGGCCCAAGCTTGATAGCAGTTGGATAAATCAGAGTAATAAAAGAACGCCTCGGCGGCGAACTGAGATTAATGGAGCGTTCCACACCAACTTGGCGAGTCGGACCATCCGTCACCGGAGCAGACTTTGGGAATTCCGTGCGACTTTGGCTGCGTTTCCGAGGCATGCGTACAGGGAACCAGAACAGTAAGCGTCACGCATGGACGAGTCCGCTATCGGACCAACATTAGCCGTTTGCGCCTCCGCTGGTGGGGTGG
>NZ_AGSX01000012.1 GCF_000235745.1 Stutzerimonas stutzeri SDM-LAC
GTTCTAATATTGCTTGCTACTCGCCGAAGTCGCGCGGAACTAGCAGGCGAAGCCCTCGATTCAACACATCGGCATGGTGTGTAAAACGACCCTGCAAAAAGCATGGAAAACGCTTGGAATCAGGGTCTGAACGGCATGAGACGGCCTGGGCCTTGATTGCATTGCCCCCCTCCTTTCTCCATACTTGCCGCCGTTTTTGCCCCCTTGAAATGCCATTAGCGTGGAAGCCTTGCATGAGCACAGCAATAAGTGAGACTGCATATAACTATAAGGTGGTTCGCCAATTCGCCATCATGACGGTGGTGTGGGGAATTATCGGAATGGGCCTGGGCGTGCTTATCGCCGCACAGCTGGTATGGCCTGAACTCAACTTTGACCTACCCTGGACCAGTTTTGGTCGCTTGCGCCCGCTGCACACCAACGCGGTGATTTTCGCCTTCGGTGGTTGTGCGCTGATGGCCACCTCTTTTTATGTGGTCCAGCGGACTTCGCAGGCACGCCTGTTTTCCGATGGCCTCGCCGCGTTCACCTTCTGGGGTTGGCAGGCGGTCCTGGTTCTGGCTGTGATCACCCTGCCGCAGGGCTTCACCAGCTCCAAGGAATACGCCGAGCTGGAATGGCCGATCGATATCCTGATTACGCTCGTATGGGTCAGCTACGCAGTGGTGTTCTTCGGCACCATCATGAAGCGTAAGGCTGCGCATATTTATGTCGGCAACTGGTTCTTTGGCGGCTTCATTCTGGTGACGGCGATGCTGCACATCGTCAACAACCTTGAAGTACCGGTAACCTGGTTCAAGTCCTACTCGATCTACTCGGGTGCGACCGACGCGATGGTGCAGTGGTGGTATGGCCACAACGCCGTGGGCTTCTTCCTGACCACCGGCTTCCTCGGGATGATGTATTACTTCGTACCCAAGCAGGCTGGCCGGCCGGTTTACTCTTACCGCCTCTCCATCGTGCATTTCTGGGCATTGATCACCCTCTATATCTGGGCCGGCCCGCACCACCTGCACTACACCGCGCTGCCGGAGTGGGCACAAAGCCTGGGCATGGTGATGTCCATTATCCTGCTGGCGCCAAGCTGGGGCGGCATGATCAACGGCATGATGACGCTCTCGGGAGCCTGGCATAAGCTGCGCACCGACCCGATCCTGCGCTTCCTCGTCGTCTCCCTGGCGTTCTACGGCATGTCGACCTTCGAAGGTCCGATGATGGCGATCAAGACCGTCAACGCCCTGTCCCACTACACCGACTGGACCATCGGCCACGTTCATGCCGGCGCCCTCGGCTGGGTAGCGATGATCACCATCGGCTCCATGTATCACCTGATCCCGAAGGTTTTTGCTCGCGAGCAGATGCACAGCATCGGTCTGATCAACGCGCACTTCTGGCTGGCCACTATCGGCACCGTGCTCTACATCGCCTCGATGTGGGTCAACGGCATCACCCAGGGTCTGATGTGGCGTGCAATCAACGAAGACGGCACGCTCACCTACTCCTTCGTCGAGGCGCTGGAGGCAAGTCACCCGGGCTTCATCGTCCGCTGGCTCGGTGGCGTGTTCTTCCTGACCGGCATGTTGCTGATGGCTTACAACACCTGGCGCACTGTGCGTGCCGCCAAGGCGGCTGAGTTCGAAGCCGCTGCGCAGATCGCCTGAGGGAACGTATAAATGAAGAATCACGAAATACTCGAAAAGAACGTCGGCCTGCTGACGCTGTTCATGATCCTGGCGGTGAGCATCGGTGGTCTGACCCAGATCGTCCCGCTGTTCTTCCAGGACGTAGTCAACGAGCCTGTGGAAGGCATGAAGCCTTACACCGCGCTGCAGCTGGAAGGCCGTGACATCTACATCCGCGAAGGCTGCGTCGGTTGCCATTCGCAGATGATCCGTCCGTTCCGCGCTGAAACCGAGCGTTACGGCCACTACTCCGTTGCGGGTGAAAGCGTTTACGACCACCCGTTCCTGTGGGGCTCCAAGCGCACCGGTCCAGACCTGGCCCGCGTCGGCGGCCGTTACTCCGACGACTGGCACCGTGCGCACCTCTATAACCCGCGCAACGTAGTCCCGGAATCGAAAATGCCTTCCTACCCTTGGCTGGTCGAGCATAGCCTCGACGGCAAGGACACCGCCGACAAGATGGTTGCACTGCGCAGCGTTGGCGTGCCTTACACCGAAGAAGACATCGCCGGTGCCAAGGATGCGGTCAAGGGCAAATCCGAAATGGACGCCCTCGTCGCCTATTTGCAAGTACTTGGCACCGCACTCACCAACAAACGGTAACGCACCATGGATATCGGGACTCTTCGCGGCCTGGGCACCATTCTTGTTTTCGTCGCATTTATTGGCGTCGTGCTCTGGGCTTATAGCAGCAAGCGCAAGAAAAGCTTCGACGAAGCAGCGAATCTGCCTTTCGCAGACGAGCCCGACGCCAAGAAGCGTGATGAAGAAGCTTCCAGGAGTAAGAAATAAATGACCTCGTTTTGGAGTTGGTACATCACCCTGCTGAGCCTGGGGACCATTGCCGCCCTGGTCTGGCTGCTGCTCGCAACTCGCAAGGGACAACGCCACGACAGCACCGAAGAAACCGTCGGCCATTCGTATGACGGTATCGAGGAATACGACAACCCGCTTCCGCGCTGGTGGTTCATGCTGTTCGTTGCCACAGTGATCTTTGCGCTTGGCTATCTCGTGCTGTACCCAGGCCTGGGCAACTGGAAAGGCGTGATGCCAGGTTACGAAGGCGGCTGGACGCAGGTGAAGGAATGGCAGCGCGAAATGGACAAGGCCGGTGAGCAGTATGGTCCGCTTTATGCCAAGTTCGCGGCGATGCCTGTTGAGCAGGTTGCCCAGGATCCGCAAGCGCTGAAAATGGGCGGCCGTCTGTTTGCCTCCAACTGCTCGGTCTGCCATGGTTCGGATGCCAAGGGTGCCTACGGCTTCCCTAACCTGACCGACAACGACTGGCTATGGGGCGGCGCGCCTGAAACCATCAAGACCACCATCATGGGTGGCCGGCAGGCAGCCATGCCCGCATGGCGCGATGTGATTGGCGAAGATGGCATTCGCAATGTGGCCGGCTACGTTCGCAGCCTGTCCGGCCGCGATACCCCAGAGGGGATCAACGTCGACATTGAGCAGGGTCAAAAAATCTTCGCAGCCAACTGTGTAGCGTGTCACGGGCCTGCAGGCAAAGGCACTCAGGCCATGGGCGCTCCCGACCTGACCGACAACGTCTGGCTGTACGGCTCGAGTTTTGGGCAGATTCAGCAGACCCTACGCTACGGTCGGAATGGCCGGATGCCTGCCCAGGAACACATTCTTGGCAACGACAAGGTGCACCTGCTGGCAGCGTATGTGTATAGCCTCTCGCAAAAGTCGGAAGACTGAGCCATCAGGCCTGGCGCGACCCGAGGTCGCACCTTTGTCCAATTGACGGGGCGTACCATTCGCAGCAGGTAAGCAAAAGATCCCGGCCGACATGTATCGGCCGGGACACTCACCCTCCGCCGTGGTACGCATTTGATGACTGAGCAGATTCCCGTCCGCAACGTAACTCCTCCCGCCAAGCCCGACGCATCGGGCGACCTCTACGCCGCGCGCGAAAAAATCTACACCCGAGCCTTCAGCGGCCTGTTTCGCAACTTGCGACTCGTAGGTGGCGCACTGCTGTTCCTGCTTTACTTCGGCACCGTGTGGCTGACCTGGAACGGGCGGCAAGCGGTCTGGTGGGACTTGCCAGAGCGCAAGTTCTACATCTTCGGCGCCACGTTCTGGCCCCAAGACTTCATCCTGCTTTCGGCACTGCTGATCATTTGCGCATTCGGCCTGTTTTTCATCACCGTTTTCGCCGGTCGCATCTGGTGCGGCTATACCTGCCCCCAAAGCGTCTTTACCTGGGTCTTTATGTGGGCGGAGAAGGTCACCGAGGGCGACCGAAACCAGCGCATGAAGCTCGACAAGGCGCCCATGAGTGCCAACAAGTTCTTGCGCAAAGCAGCCAAGCATTCGATCTGGCTGGCAGTTTCGCTGGCGATCGGCATTACCTTTGTTGGCTATTTCACGCCGATCCGGGACCTGGTGCCTGACCTCGTGACATTCCAGGTTGGCGGCTGGGCGGCGTTCTGGGTGGGCTTCTTTGCACTCGCGACCTACGGCAACGCCGGCTATCTGCGCGAGCAGGTATGCATTTACATGTGCCCGTATGCTCGTTTCCAGAGCGTCATGTTCGACAAGGACACCCTGATCGTCTCCTACGATCCACGTCGCGGCGAGCGTCGCGGGCCGCGGAAAAAGGATGCCGATTACAAGGCAATGGGCTTGGGCGATTGCATCGACTGCACCATGTGTGTACAGGTCTGTCCCACGGGCATCGACATCCGCGACGGGCTGCAGGTCGAATGCATCGGCTGTGCCGCCTGCATCGACGCCTGCGACACCATCATGGACAAAATGAACTATCCGCGCGGGCTGATTAGCTATACCACCGAACACAACCTGTCCGGACAAAAAACCCGTCTGGTGCGGCCACGGCTGATCGGCTACGCCGTTGCGCTGACGGCAATGATGGGCGTATTCGCCTATGCCGTCTCGGACCGCGCGCTAGTTAAGCTCGACGTACTCAAGGACCGCGTGCTCTACCGAGAAAATGAGCAAGGACGGATCGAAAACGTTTATACCCTCAAGGTGATGAACAAGGCCCAAACCGAGCAAACCTTCATCATCGAGGCCGTTGGCCTTGAAGGCTTGCAATACGAGGGACGCAACCAGATTCGTGCTGAAGCAGGCGAGCTGGTCACCGTTCCAGTGGAGCTGTCAGTCGCGCCAGAGCAGCTACCTTCGAGCACTAACGAAGTCGTCTTCCACATCAGATCGGCGGATGACTCCACAATTGAAGATGAAGCCGATAGCCGTTTCATCGGCCCAAGCATCCGCTAAACAGGTAGTACATGAGCCATTCCGACCACGAAAACACACGTTGGTATACGCAGTTCTGGGCCTGGTTCGTGATCGGCATCCTGCTGATGTCGGTCATTCTCGGCACCTCGATGCTGACGATCGCGATTCGCAATGCCGACACCCTCGTCTCGGACAACTATTACGACGCCGGCAAGGGTATAAACCAGTCACTGGAACGCGAGAAACTCGCCGAGCGCCTGCAAATGCAGGCGCAAATCAACCTCAACGACGAACGTGGACTCGCCGAGGTCCAG
>NZ_AGSX01000011.1 GCF_000235745.1 Stutzerimonas stutzeri SDM-LAC
CAGGAAGGTCGGCACGACGGTGTCCCAGATATGGTTGTGCTGGCCGTCGGCGTTCAATCCGGCGGTCGGACCGAGCGTCGAGTCCGAGGCAGGCGAGCCCGCATCACCCAGCGCACCGGCCGTGCCCACCAGGCTGACAATTGCCAGCGGACTGAAACCGAGCTCCAGGCCAAGCGGGACAAAGATCGCGGCGATGATCGGCACTGTCGAGAACGAAGAGCCTATGCCGATGGTGACCAGCAAACCCACCAGCAGCATCAGCAGCGCACCGATGGCTTTGCTGTTGCCGATCCAGTCTGCGGAGGCATCGACCAGCGTTTTCACCTCACCGGTTTCTCGCATCACCTCGGCGAACCCCGCGGCAGCAATCATGATGAAGCCGATCATGGCCATCATCTTCATACCCTCGGTGAACAGATCGTCGGCCTCTTTCCAGCGCACCACGCCGGATACGGAGAAAATCACGAAGCCGACCAGCGCGCCGATGATCATCGAGTCCAGCCACAACTGGACGACGAATGCAGCCGCGACCGCCAGTGCTGCAACCAGCAAGGTCAATGGGCTGTAGCTGACACTGATCGCCTTCGACTCGTCGACTTTGGCCAGGTCATACGTGCGCGGCCTGCGATAGCTGAACAGGGCGATCAGGAGCCCGGTCAGCATGCCGATGGCTGGAATCAGCATGGCTTGGCTTACATTGATCCCAGCGATATCCGCGCCGCTTTTGGCCACGTTTGCCAGCAGAATCTCATGCAGGAAGATGCTACCGAAGCCCACTGGCAGGAACATGTAGGGTGTCACCAGACCGAAGGCAAGTACGCAGGCGATCAGGCGCCGGTCGATCCGTAGCTTGCTCAGCACATAGAGCAACGGCGGCACCAGCAACGGAATGAAGGCGATATGGATCGGCAGGATGTTCTGCGACGACACAGCGACCGCCAGCAGCAGCCCGATCATCAACCACTTCACGGTCCCGCTGGAGTCCGATTCGTGCCGGCCCACCATGGCCAATGCACGATCAGCCAGCGCGTGAGCCAACCCGCTCTTGCCTATCGCAACAGCGAAGGCACCCAGCAAGGCGTAGGAAAGCGCTACCGTCGCGCCACCACCCAGTCCTTTGTTGAAGGCAGCGAGGCTCCCGTCCAGCCCCAATCCACCCAAAACGCCGCCAGCAAGAGCACCGGCAATCAATGCCACCACCACATGAACCCTGCACAGGCTAAGAATCAGCATGATGCCGACTGCCGCTACCACTGCATTCATTTCAACTCCCCGAAAGCGGCCCTTGCCGATAAAACGCGGGGCACTTTGCCCCAAGCCCGAGAGCGTGTCAAAAGAGCCGCACAGGCCGTGGCAAGGGCGCGTCTGGCAGGTGCCAGCCCAACGGCGACAGTTGAGTACAAATCGGTAGAATGCGGGCTTTTCGCCTTAACGGATCGACCCGTGGAAATATTCAAGGAGTTTACGTTCGAGTCCGCGCACCGCTTGCCGCACGTACCCGAAGGGCACAAGTGCGGCCGTCTACACGGGCACTCGTTCCGAGTCGCGATCTATCTTGAGGGAGAGGTTGACGCCCATACAGGCTGGATTCGGGATTTCAGCGAGATCAAGCAGATCTTCAAGCCGGTCTACGAACGCCTCGACCATAACTACCTGAACGACCTGCCGGGCCTCGACAATCCAACCAGCGAAAACCTCGCGATATGGATCTGGAATGAGCTGAAGCCCTTATTGCCGGAACTGTCGCGGGTGCGCGTCCATGAAACCTGCACCAGTGGCTGTGAATACCGCGGGCAGTGAGGGTACAAGGCGCTGATTAGCGCCGTTTGCACACATCACCGGGCGTGATCAGCCAACGAATGACGCCCATTGGCAGCCAGGGCCACCTTCGCCGCCATGGGCACACAGCGGGACCTGCCGTGCAAGCCGCAGGCGCGAAGCGATCTTCGCTTAGCTTTCGAGGCTGGAAAGGCGCTTCAAAAATGACGCTTCGTCATCGACTTCCAGACCCAATTCGTTGGCCTTTGCCAGCTTGGAGCCCGCACCCGGCCCGGCTACCACCACGCTGGTTTTCGCCGAAACCGAGCCTGAAACCTTCGCACCCAAGGCTTCCAGCTTTGCCTTGGCGTCGTCCCGGCTCATGCTTTCCAGCGTCCCCGTCAGCACCCAGGTCTGGCCGGCCAGCGGCAAGCCTTCCGCGGCCTTTCTTTCGCTTTCCCAGTGCATGCCGAATTCCTTCAGCTGGGCTTCGATGGCGCGTGCGCGCGCAGCGTTTGCCGGGTCGTCGAAGTAGTCACGTAGCGCACGAGCCGCCCTTTCGTTGAGGCGTTCAACCTGACGCAGATCTAGCCAGTCGGCTTCGATAATGCCCGCAAGACTGCCGAAACGACTCGCGAGACGTTGGGCACCGGTGGCCGCGATGAACGGGATGTTCAGCCTGTCGAGCAACCCTCCGAGCGTGGCGCAGGCAGCGAAGTCGGGATGCACATCCCCCTCCTCCTGCGGTTGAACACCACGCGCGCGCAACTGCTGGATGACGGACTGGTTATGTTCATCGCAGAAGAAACTGTGGATTTCGTGGGCGACTTCCAGACCGATATCCGGCAGGTAAACCAGCACGTCTGGCAGAGCACGACTGATGCGCTCCAGCGAACCCAGGGCACGCGCCAGCAGCTTCGCCGTGCCTTCGCCAACATCGGGAATGCCCAGGGCAAAGACGAAGCGTGCCAGGGACGGCTTGCGGCTGGCATCGATGGCGTTGAGCAGGTTGCGACTCGACACTTCGGCGAAGCCTTCAAGTGCCAGCACCTGCTCAAAGCTCAGGCAATAGAGATCTGCTGGCGACTTGACCAGCCCGGCATCAACCAGCTGCTCGACAATCTTGTCACCCAGGCCGTCAATATCCATGGCCCGGCGGGAGACGAAATGGATGATTGCCTGCTTGAGCTGAGCCTGGCAGGCCAAACGACCAACGCAACGATAGATAGAACCTTCACTTACCGATTCCCGGCCCTTGCTGCGCTTGATCAGCTGGGTGCGTTCAACGGCCGAGCCGCAGACCGGGCAACTCTGCGGCACATGAACGGCGCGGGCATTCTCGGGCCGGCGCTCTGGAATGACCCCGAGGATCTGTGGAATGACGTCTCCGGCGCGACGCACGATGACTGTATCGCCGATCATCACGCCCAGCCGGGCGACCTCATCCATGTTATGCAGCGTCGCATTGGACACGGTCACGCCAGCAACCTGTACGGGCTGCAGGCGCGCAACCGGGGTGATAGCGCCAGTGCGGCCAACCTGGAATTCCACGTCGAGCAGCTCGGTCACTTCCTCGCGTGCCGGGAATTTGTGCGCGATTGCCCAACGCGGTTCCCTCGCACGAAAGCCTAGCTCGCGCTGCTGCGCGGTCGAGTTGACCTTGAACACCACGCCGTCGATTTCATAAGGCAGCGCATCACGCTTCTCGCCGATGGCATGGAAGTAATCGCGGCACTCCTGCACACCCTTAGCCAGCTTGAGCTCGCGGCTGATTGGCAAGCCCCAGCCTTTTAGCGCCTCAAGAATCCCGATATGGGTATCAGGCAGATTGCCGTCACTACGGCCGATACCATAAGCACAAAGCTCCAACGGACGGCTGGCAGTGATCTTCGAATCCAGCTGCCGAAGGCTGCCTGCAGCGGCATTCCTCGGATTGGCGAACGGTTTGCTGCCCGCTTCCAGCTGACGTGCATTCAAGGCTTCAAAGCCCGCCTTCGGCATGTAAATCTCGCCGCGAACTTCCAACACCCCAGGCCAGCCATCGCCGTGGAGCTTGAGTGGAATATTGCGCACAGTGCGGACGTTTGCGCTGATGTCTTCTCCAGTGCTGCCATCACCGCGCGTTGCACCCCGCACCAGCTTGCCGTTTTCATAGAGCAGGCTTACCGCCAGGCCATCGAGCTTGGGCTCGCAGCTGTATTCCAGTTCGGCGCCGTCGCCGAAAAGGTCGCCTGACGGTAAATCAAGGCCTTCACGGGCGCGACGGTCGAAGTCGTTCAGGTCCTGCTCTTCGAAAGCGTTGCCCAGACTCAGCATCGGTACTTCATGGCGGACTTGGCCGAAGGCTGCCAACGCCGCGCCGCCGACGCGCTGGGTCGGTGAGTCCGGGCTGACCAGCTCGGGATGCTCGGCCTCGAGTGCCTTGAGCGCATTGAACAAGCGGTCGTATTCGGCGTCCGGAACGCTGGGCTCGTCCAGTACGTAATAACGATAATTGTGGGCGTCGATTTCGCTGCGCAGTTCGGCAATGCGTTCTGCTGCGGTCTGGGCGGACGTCATGGTATGTGGGGCCATAGCTGCAAGGCCGGGCCGCGCGCAAAGCAGCGCACCGGTCGACCTTATGTTGATGTTCTGCGCAGGATTTTAGCCTGTTTGCGTGAGGGCATGGCGCATCGGACAGGAAGGAACGGAGCCGTTCCGATCTGCCGCAGTGATCAATACGGGGCTTACGACATAAAAAAACCGCTCGTTGGAGCGGTTTTTGGCTTATCGCTTGGTCGTCAACTGCAGACGTTCGTAATCGACGATGCGCTGGCGGTAATGCTCGATGGTCTGAGCCGTAAGCACACTGCGCTGATCATCTTTGAGTTCGCCGTTCAGCTCCTGCGACAACTTCCGAGCGGCGGCCACCATGACATCGAACGCCTGTTTCGGATGGCGCGGGCCGGGCAGCCCCAGAAAGAAGCTTACTGCCGGCGTGGTGAAATGGTCGATATCGTCCAGATCGAACGTCCCAGGCTTGACCGCATTGGCCATGGAAAACAGCACTTCACCATTACCCGCCATGCTTTCGTGGCGGTGGAAGATGTCCATCTCGCCGAAGCGCAAACCGCTTTCCAGGATGTTCTGCAGCAGTGCGGGGCCACGGAATCCATTGGGGTCACGGGAAATCACGTTGATGACCAGTACTTCCTCGACGGGAGGCAGATCCTGGTTCAAGTCGTCAGTTGACTCCGCATCTTCGTCCATTACCGGATCAAGCAGCGTAGGAACGGGCGTATCGTCGCTCGAGAAATGCAGGTCACCCTGGCGCGGTTCGGCGCTGCGACGCTTGCCGGTTTCGCGTGCGCTCATCGAAGGGAGGTCGGTTTCGTCCAGCGAAGGCTCGGTGTTTCGACTCACGACACGCGGCGGGCCCAGCAGCTCGTTCGACTCGTCTTCTTCGGGAAGATTGTTCGCGATATTGCGGTCCAGCTTGAATTTCAACTTGCCCTTGCTACCGCGCATCCGCCGCCAGCCATCGAAAAGAATCCCGGCGATGACAATGATGCCGATGACGATCAGCCACTCGCGCAGACCGATATCCATTAATGCTTAAACCCCTGAAATCGATGATAAAGACGCAGATTCACAGCCGCTGAACAGGCTCATCTGCGCATCGTAAAAATTGCGCTCTAAACTAGCACGACGAACGGTAGCTTTGCACCGCCCGGCGCGGCTCTTTTATTAGTCGATCAACCGCTTCCGCTGCGCTTGAAACAGCGTCACTCAAGCCTCTACGAGCGCCACCGCCGCCTCCACATCCACCGCAACCAGCCTTGAACATCCCGGCTCGTGCATGGTCACGCCCATCAGCTGGTCAGCCATTTCCATCGCGATTTTATTGTGCGTGATGTAAATGAACTGCACCTTCTCCGACATCTCCTTGACCAGGCGCGCATAGCGCCCGACGTTGGCATCATCCAAAGGCGCATCCACTTCATCCAGCATGCAGAACGGCGCCGGATTGAGTTGAAAGATCGCAAACACCAACGCCAGCGCGGTCAGTGCCTTCTCACCGCCTGACAGCAGGTGAATAGTGCTGTTCTTCTTCCCCGGTGGGCGCGCCATGATCGCCACCCCGGTATCGAGTAAATCTTCTCCGGTAAGTTCCAGATAAGCGTTGCCGCCACCGAAAACCTTTGGGAAAAGCGCCTGCAGACCGCTGTTTATCTGGTCGAAGGTTTCCTTGAAGCGATTGCGCGTTTCCTTGTCAATTTTGCGAATGACGCTCTCCAGCGTATCAAGTGCTTCGGCAAGGTCGTCGTTCTGCGCATCGAGGTAGCGCTTGCGTTCCGATTGCTGCTGATATTCGTCGATTGCTGCGAGGTTGATCGGTCCAAGACGCTGGATGCGCACTGCCAGACGCTCGAGCTCGACCTCCCACGCGGCCTCCCCAGCCTCGGCAGGCAACGTGGCCAGTACGCCGTGCAGATCGAAGCCATCCTCGTGCAACTGATCCTGTAACGCCTTGCGCCTGACGCTGAGGGCCTGCCAGTCCATCCGCTGCTGCTCCAGCTGGCCACGCAGCAACTGTGCTTGCTGCTCGGCCTGAGTCCGGCGTTTCTCGGCATCGCGCAATTCGCGGTCAGCATCTTCGAGTGCCAAGCGTGCCAGCTTGAGCTCGTCTTCGACGCCCATGCGCCGCTCCAGCAACTCTTCAAGCTTCATACGCAGCTCTTCGAGCGGCGCCTCGCCCTCTTCCAGATTCAGGCTCAGCTGTTCTCGGCGCTCTACCGCGCGCTCGAACTGCTGCTCGAGACGCTCAAGTGCGTGGCGGATCGAGTCATGCTGAGCCCTCAGCGAGCCGATGCGGACAGCCAGCTGATGCACGTGATCCTTATGCTGGCGCGCGTCCTGGCGAACCCGATCCAGCTGCTCGCGGATGCCGTCTCGGCTCGCCAGCAGCGACTCGCGCTGCTCGGTATCGACGGCCATTGCGTCAAGCGCATCCTGTAAATTCAGGCGCGATTCGCCCAGTTGCTCGGTCTCCAGCGCGCGTTGCTCGGTGAGTTCTAGGAGTTCCTCGTCCAGCCGTCGGCGGCGCAGGCCCAGCTGTTCCAGCTTGGCCTGGCTGGCCGACAGGCGGGCGTTCAATTCGCCTTGTTGACGAGACAGTTCCTGGTGCTGACGACGCTGTTGTTCGCGGTACTCTTCTTGTTCGCGCTGTGCCTCACGCAGTTGGCCAAGCTGCTCCGCCAACTGCGCAAGACTCGCCTCGCAGTCGTCACGCTCGGCCTGCAACCGCGCCAGTTCCTGGCTGCGCGCCAACAATCCGGACTCGGCCTTCCCGGCGCGCTTGACCCGTAGGAAATGTCGACCAACCCAGTAACCGTCGCGACTGATCAGACTATCGCCATCACCCAGTGAATCACGTGCCGCCAATGCCTGATCAAGGTCGTCCACTGGACGCACCCGACCCAGCCAGGGCGATAGATCGGTCGCCGACTCGACCTTGTCCAGCAGGCTTGCGCCGATCACGCCGTGCCCCTGTGCGGCACTGACCAGCCGGAGGTCACCCTGCTCGAAGCCGCTCAGGTCCAGGCCGTCGAAGTCGTCCAGGAGCACCGCCTGCAGATCCGCGCCCAGCACTGCTTCGACGGCCAACTCCCAGCCCGGCTCGACACGAAGCCCTTCTGCCAGACGCGGCCGCTGGTCGAGCCCCCGCTCATGCAGCCAATCGGAAACACCCTTTCCGGGGTCCATGGCGGCCTGCTGCAAGGCTTCCAGCGAAGCGATACGGCCATCCATACGCTGCAACTGGCCCAGCGCCTCCTGCTCGGCGCGGCTCACCTGTTGCAGCTGTTCACGGAGCCCTTCGAGCTGCTGGTCGGTCAGCTCCTGTGCCGCGGCCAGTTCCTCTAGATTTATTTCGCCGACGGCCAACTGTTCACTCATTTCGGCGACCACGGCATCTTCCGGATCGCCGGCTAGCAAGCTGCGTTCGTCCGCAAGGCGCCGCTGACGCTCGGCCAGACGCTCCAGGCTCTGCTCAAGCTGCTGGATGCGCGACTGCTCGACCTCCGCTGCCCTGCGCGGCTCGGCGCTCTGCTGGTTGAACCGTTCCCACTGCTCTTGCCACTGCTGCATTGTCGTTTCGGCTTCTTCGAGCTGGGCGGCAGTCTCCTCGGCAGCTGCGCCTGCGATCTCCTGCTCCGGTTCGAGCATGGCCAGCTCTTCACCAAGGGTGGCGAGCGCGGTACGGTCGTGCGCCAGATGCGATTCAGTTTCCAGTCGGGCTCGCTCGGCTTCGCGCAGATCGTCCTGCAGCTGACGCAGACGCTGTTGGCCGTGCTGGATGCTTTGCTCGACGCGAGCGATATCTCCGCCGACCGAATAGAAGCGGCCCTGGACCAGATTGAAGCGCTCCGACAGCTCGTGATGGCCGTCGCGTAGACGCTCGATGCTGGCGTCGGCATTGCGTTGCTCAGCCACCAATGCTTCAAAGCTGACCTCTTGGTCGCCGATCACCTGTTCACGTTGACCGACCTGCTCGTTCAACGCCTGCCAGCGCAACGCCGACAGTTGGGCCTTCAGTTTCCGCTCCTCGGCTTTGTACTCCTGATATTTTTCCGCCGACTGCGCCTGACGATGCAGGCGCTCCAGCTGACGCTCGAGCTCTTCGCGCAGGTCGGTCAGGCGAGCCAGGTTTTCATGGGTGCGGCGGATGCGATTTTCCGTTTCACGGCGCCGCTCCTTGTACTTGGAGATACCGGCTGCCTCTTCGATGAAGTTGCGCAGGTCTTCCGGCTTGGCCTCGATCAGCTTGGAGATCATGCCCTGCTCGATGATCGAATAGCTGCGCGGCCCCAGGCCGGTGCCCATAAATATGTCGGTGATGTCCCGCCGCCGGCATTTCACGCCGTTGAGAAAGTAGGTGTTCTGTGCATCACGGGTCACCCGACGGCGGATCGAAATCTCTGCAAACGCCGCGTATTCGCCCAGCAGCGTGCCGTCCGAGTTATCGAAAATCAGCTCGATGCTGGCCTGAGTCACAGGCTTGCGGGTGTTGGAGCCGTTGAAGATGACATCCGTCATCGACTCGCCCCGCAGGTTCTTGGCCGAACTCTCGCCCATCACCCAGCGCACCGCATCGATGATGTTGGACTTACCGCAACCGTTCGGGCCGACCACCGCCGCCATGTTGCTGGGAAAGCTCACCGTGGTGGGGTCGACGAAGGATTTGAAACCGGCGAGTTTGATGCTTTTCAGACGCATGGAGGCCTATCCGTGGCAATCGAGGCATGAGCCGGAGCGTTGGTTTCGCCGTGGGTTTGATGAGTTTCCCGAGGCATTGCTGGAGTCGTGTGGGCGGACGGCCGCGGAGTTTATCACGCCTCCAAGCCGGCCTTTCAGGGCCTCGAGCACAAAGCCGGACGCGTACCGGCAGGTCAGGAAATGCCGATTTTCAACCGCAGATTGGCAGGAGGAAATAACAAGCGATGGCGGATGAAAACAACACCACCCTCGCCACGGATGGGCTGATCCCAACGGTCGCGAAGCGGCGCAACATTCTTTCGGCGTGGCGCCGACTTTAGCCGCCCGTCATGCTCATGAACCGCACCACCTGGACCTGCTCATCGGTGCGGAATTCGTGTTTCTCGGGCTTGAGCTGCAGCGCATCGACCAATGCCTGTCGCAGCCGCTCACGGTCGCCGGGATAGCGACGCATCAGCGTCTTGAGATCCAGTGCGCCTTCGTGCCCGAGACACAGCACCAGCTTGCCTTCGGCAGTAACTCGCACCCGGTTGCAGCTGCCGCAAAAGTTGTTGCTATGAGGCGAGATGAAGCCCACCTGGGTGTCACTGCCCGCCACTTGCCAATACCGCGACGGACCACCAGTGGTGTGGCTGCTGCGTATCAGTTGATGGCCGACTTCGATACGCTCGCGGACCTCGTCGCTGGAGCAAAATGTAATCTCTCGCTCATGGCTGGAGACGTTGCCGAGCGGCATTTCCTCGATAAAGCTGATATCCAGCCCGCGCTCGACGGCGAAATTCACCAGATCCAGGACTTCATCGTCGTTACGGCCTTTCTGGATCACGCTGTTGAGCTTGATTCGGTCGAATCCGGCACTGCGCGCGGCATCGATGCCGGCGACGACCTGCCCGAGCATGTCGCGGCGCGTGAGTTCGGCGAAACGCTCCCGCTTGAGCGAATCGAGACTGATATTCAGGCGCTTGACCCCAGCCTCGCGAAGTACCGGCGCGAGTGTTGGCAGCTGCGAGCCGTTGGTCGTGATCGCCAGATCTTCCAATTCTTCACGCGCACCCAGACGACTCAGCAGGCTCGGCAACCCCTTGCGCACCAGCGGCTCGCCACCGGTCACACGGATACGCTTTACGCCCAGGCTGATAAAGGCATCAGCCACGGCATAGAGTTCTTCCAAGGTAAGGATCTGCGCACGCGGAGCGAAAACCATGTCTTCGCTCATGCAATAGGTGCAGCGGAAATCGCACCGGTCGGTGACCGACAACCTCAGGTAGGTGATGCGTCGGCCGAATGGGTCGACCAACTTCGAATCTGGCATGTCGCTCTCCAACGGCTTGATGCGCATGGCTAAGACTATTCCTCAACACCAACTGTGGCAAAGGTTCCCGGCCTGAGTGGTTGACCGGGGGCAGGCGCGAATGATCCATGCGATGCGCATCAGGCCCTACGCATCCTTTATTCGTTTCGCACTGATACGGCTCGCCCACGGGTGGCTGCAAGGTTTTTTTGGACTGCCGGCTGAACTCGGGGATACTTCGCCTTCGTGTTTAGCCGGGAGCCACCGCTGATGGACAACGACGCCCTCCGAACGATGAGCTGGCGCGAGCGTATCTACGTCATCATCTTTTTCACCAACACTCCGGCTGGAAAGCTTTTCGACACCACTCTCTTGTTCTTCATCTTCGCCAGCCTGGTGGTGGTGATGCTCGATAGCGTCGCAATTTACAACGACCAGTACGGCGGCCTGCTGGATGGGCTTGAGTGGCTGTTCACCGCTGTCTTTCTGATCGAGTATCTGGTGCGCATCTATTGCCACCCCGAGCCACGTAAGTATGTCTTCAGTTTCTATGGCGCTATCGATGTGCTGTCGGTGGTACCAGCGTTCATAGCGTTGTTCTATCCGGACGCCGAATACCTGCTGGTGGTCCGTGCAATCCGCATGCTGCGTGTATTTCGCGTGCTCAAGCTGACGCAGTACCTGAGCCAGGCCAACTTCCTGCTGGTCGCGCTGCGCGGTAGCAAGCAGAAGATCGTTGTGTTCCTGCTCAGCGTCACGACTCTGGTATTGATCTACGGCACGCTGATGTACGTGATCGAGGGTCCATCTAACGGGTTCACCAGCATCCCGATGAGCATCTACTGGGCGGTAGTGACCATCACCACGGTCGGCTTCGGCGACATCGTTCCGCATACACCGCTGGGCAAGGCGGTAGCGACTCTGGTGATGATTACCGGTTACTCGATCATCGCGGTGCCCACCGGCATTTTCACGGCGGAGCTGGCGACTGCGATGCGCGCCGACAGCTTGCAGCACCGCTGTCCGAGCTGCGAAAAACTCAGCCATGAACCCAACGCGTCGTTCTGCAGCCGCTGCGGTACTCAACTATTCAAGCGCAAGGCGCTGTACGACGAAGACACCCAGACCGCGCATGATCCGCAAACCGATTGAGCTGCCCGTGGTACTGGCTGAAAGTCGCCCCACCCCGGGGCGCTGCGTATCCGCTCCGAACCCGCCTGAGATGAGGCTGTCACAACCTCTGACTTGCCGCGGGCTGGACGGAGACATGCATGCCCTTGCTCAAAATGGTGCACTTTGCAGGGTTGCTCTGCTGGTGCGGCACCCTGCTCTACCTACCGGCGCTGATCGCGGCAGGCACTCGGCGCAGTGACCCACTCTTCTACCGTGACCATGCGCATCTGACGCGCATGGTGTTCAACCTGATCGGCACGCCAGCCGCGTTAGTCGCCATCGGCTCGGGTACGGCGCTTTTTCTGAGTCAGGGCCTCGTTGCCGGTTGGTTGATCGTCAAGCTCAGTACTGTGGCCGGGATGGTGTTTTGCCACGCCCTGTGCGGCGTCTTGGTGCTGCATGTCGAGCGTGCGCCTGAGCAGAGCGTAAACATTCGTTGTCGTTTGCTTGGTGCAGTCGCCGCAACCTTCATCACCGCGACGCTTTGGCTTGTGCTGGCAAAGCCTTTCTAGCCCATGGCCCGAACCGCTCGATCACCTCGAAGATGCCCATGACCGAACGATCCCAAGCCCCGTCCTCTTCTCGATCAGACCTTGTCCAGATCGACCCCGACAGCATGCTCGTAGACCAGCCGGCCGCCGAGATAAGCCGCGAGGGAAATCAGCACGGCAGTGATCGCCGAGAGATACAGCGCCCACAGCTGCATGCTCTGGGCGTCATTCTGGTAGCGCAGCAGCCAGTTCAGCGAAGCCAGCGACAGCATCATCACGGCGAGGATCGCATGGCACCAGGCGGTAATCTTCTGCCTGATTTCACGCACGGTCACCAGATCGATCAGTCCGAAGATGCTGGCGACCCAGCCTCCCAGCGCGCCCACCCCGGACAACCACAAGCCGGCTCGCCACCAGAAATCATCCAGCGTCCAGAGGTGCGCAAGATCGACCGGCAGCAAGCCAGTCAGCGCCGCGACTGGAAAGTGGATAAGCATCGGGTGCAACGGGTGGCCAGCTATCGCAGCGCGACTGTGGATGGAATCTCTGTATCGGGCCATTTGGCGCTCCGGCAGCTTTTTTCTGGAGTCGGCCGCCCCGCAAGACGAGCCGGCGACCTTTTGAAATGGACCACGCTGGCGCTGGCAGTTCCGTTATTGAGTGGCTGCGGCGGTCCGCTGTCTTCACTCAACCCAGCCAGTCCTATGGCGCGCCAGATATCTCACGTCTGGTGGGGCATGTTTGCCTTCGCCACATTGGTGCTGGTGGCAGTCAGCGCAATATGGATCTACGCACTGGCGCGTAAACCGCACGAGATCAGCGAAGCACAAGCGCTCAAAATCAATCGCCGCTGGGTCATTGGTGGCGGCATCGTGCTGCCGAGCGTGAGCATCGTTGTGCTGCTGATCTTCGGCATTCCGACCGGGCGCAGCATGATGCCCTTGCCGGTCGAAGGTGAGCAGCCGCTGAAAATTGAGGTCACCGGCCACCAGTGGTGGTGGGAAGTTCGCTACCCGGACAGCGGCGTCACCACCGCAAACCAGCTGATCATCCCGGCAGGGCGCCTGATTGACATAAACGTCACGAGCGCCGATGTCATCCATTCATTCTGGATTCCAAGACTTGGCGGGAAAATGGACATGATCCCTGGGCGCACCAATGTCATCCGCCTGCAAGCGGGCCATACCGGCATCTTTCACGGTCAGTGTTCGGAGTTCTGCGGCCTGCAGCATGCTCATATGAAACTGCATGTCGAAGCGCTGGACGCCGCCGGTTTCGATGAGTGGATCGCCGCACGTGAGAACTTCAGCATTGAGCAACGGGCGCCGGGCGATGCAGGCCGGGTGTTCGATGAACGCTGCGGTCAGTGCCACCGTGTCGCCGGTATCAGCAACGGCAATCGGGCGCCAGACCTCTCGGACCTTGCGACACGGCCAAGCCTCGGCGCCGGCGTGATCGACAACGACCATGACGGGCTACGGCAGTGGCTACGCGAACACAAGACGCTCAAATTCGGCAACGGGATGCCCGCGCATGACGACGTTCCGCCGCAAACACTCGATCAGATTGCCGACTGGCTGGAGACGCTCGCTCCATGACTCGACCCGACCACAGCAGCAAGCCCAGCACGGATCCCGATCAGTTGCATGACCAGTTCAACGATGTCTGGGGCAATCCGCGCGGCTGGCGCGCGCTGACCATCGTCAACCACACCACGATCGGCCTGCGCTTTCTGGTCACCGGCACCGTGTTCTTTTTAATCGGCGGGTTGATGGCGATGCTGATCCGCACCCAGCTCGCCCTGCCCGGTTATGTGCTGATGGAGCCGGAGGTATACAACCAGGTCTTCACCATGCACGGCTCGGTGATGATGTTCCTGTTCGCCGTGCCGATGATGGAAGGCCTGGCGGTCTATCTGATTCCAAAGATGATCGGCGCGCGGGATCTAATCTTTCCGCGCCTCTCGTCGCTCGGCTATTTCTGCTATTTGTTCGGCGGCATCATCCTACTGTCCAGCGTGTTTCTTGGCGTTGCACCCAAGGCCGGCTGGTTCATGTACACGCCGCTGTCGAGTTCGGCGCATATGCCGGGCGTGAACTCGGACTTCTGGCTCCTTGGCATCACCTTCGTGGAGATCTCCGCGGTCAGTGCCGGCGTCGAGCTGGTGGTGTCGATCCTGCGCACGCGCTCCAACGGCATGGCGCTGCACAAGATGCCGCTGTACGCCTGGTACATCCTGGTGATGGCGATGATGATCGTCTTCGGCTTCCCACCGCTGATTCTGGGCAGCATTCTTCTGGAGCTGGAGCGCGCTGCTGGCATGCCGTTTTTCGACCCGTCCAAAGGCGGCGATCCGGTACTTTGGCAGCACCTGTTCTGGCTGTTCGGCCACCCAGAGGTGTACATCATCTTCTTGCCGGGGGCCGGTATCGTTTCCACCTTGCTACCCGTGTTCTGCCAGCGGCCACTGGTGGGGTATCGCTGGGTTGTGCTGGGCGTCCTGACCACCGGTTTCCTCAGCTTCGGGCTGTGGGTGCACCACATGTTCACCGTCGGCATTCCCGCGCTGGCACTCGGGTTCTTTTCCGCAGCAAGCATGCTCGTGGCGATACCCACCGGGGTACAGATATTTGCCTGGATAGCCACGCTGTGGCTGGGCAAGCCGGTCTATCACGTGCCGATGCTCTGGTTGGTGGGCTTCCTGATCGTGTTCGTCTGTGGCGGCCTGACCGGCGTGATGGTGGCGCTGGTGCCCTTCGACTGGCAGGTGCATGACACCCACTTCATCGTCGCGCACATGCATTACGTGCTAGTGGGCGGCATGTTCTTTCCGCTGATGGCCGGGCTGTATTACTGGCTGCCGCATTTCTCCGGCCGCATGCCTTCGGTACGTCTTGGCCGCTGGGGCTTCTGGCTGGTATTCATCGGTTTCAACATGACGTTTCTGATCATGCACTGGACCGGCCTGATCGGGATGCCGCGACGGGTTTACACCTACGATACCGGGCTGGGCTGGGATCTGCCCAACCTCATCTCGTCGATCGGCAGCTTCATCATGGCCATCGGCATCGGCACCATCCTGCTGGATATCGTCCTGCACTTCCGCTTCGGTCAGCCGGCAAAAACCAACCCATGGAATGCCGACACGCTGGAATGGGCTACCGCTCTACCCCCGAGCCCGTACAACTTCGTCAGCCTGCCGGACATTACCGACCGTCATCCGCTGTGGGCGGACCCGGACCTGCCGCACAGCATCGCCCGTGCCGAGCACTCGCTGAGCGCAATCGACCATGGCCGGCGTGAAACCTGGGGCTCGGACCCGCTGAGCGGCAAGGTCCGTGAAATCATTCATCTGCCTGGCAACAGCTGGTGGCCGTTCGTGGCTTCGGTGTTTCTGGCAGTGCTCTGCCTGAGCTTGCTGAACAAGTTCTACTGGGTCGCGTTGATTGCGACCATTGCCACCTTGATCGTGCTGTTTCGCTGGTCCTGGGAAAACGGTGCGCACCCCGCGGCGGCGCCGGATGCACAGACACAGCCCGGCGAACCCCCGCTGCACTCGCGCACGTTCGACGGCCCCGGACTCTGGGGAATGGGTGTCACCTTGCTGGCCAACGGCACGCTTTACCTATCTCTGCTGTTCGGTTGGTTCTACCTGTGGACCGTCTCACCGGAATGGATGGTGCCGGAGCGCTCCGGCCTGAACGGCTGGCTGATGTTCACCAGCGCTGTGCTGCTCACAGCCGGAACACTGTGGATGCGACTCGTGCCTGCCCGGCTGCGTCGGGGTAATGCTGGGCGATTGATGCTCAACCTCGGTGCGATCACAGTGATCGGCGCTGTGCAGTGGGTACTGTTGTTGTGGCTGCTGCTGACGGCAAACCTGGAAGTGACCGAGACAGCGCACGACGCCGTGGTCTTCGTGATTCTTGCCTATGGCCTGATTCATTGCGGGCTGGCGACGATCCTCACCCTGTTGCAGACCTTACGCGTGAAGTACGGCTACGTAGGCGACAAGGCGCCCTATGAGGTGGTGGTCGTCGAGCAGCTCTGGTACTACAACCTCGGCGTGGTCTGGAGCGCGTACGCCGCGATTGTCCTGTTCCCGAACGCTTGGGGAGGTGCCTGATGAAACAGAACCGCACATCGGTCTTCCACCCCATTCAGATTCCGTTCGGGCTAACCATCTGGAGCGTCTGGTTTGCCACGATGTACGGATCACACGCAGTGGTCTGCTCAATCGCTCCGCCGGACCCTAGCCAGGGGGTGTTCAACTGGCTGAATGCAAGCTTCGGTCTATTCACGGTGCTGGTGATACTGCTGCTGCTTTGGCTAGGGCGCCGTACCTGGAAACTTTCACACGAACCGCACGACCTAAATGATCGGCAGGTTTTCGTGATCAAGGTGTCGTCCGGGATTCACTTCATCGCCGCCTTGTCGACAGTGTTCGTCGGCATGCAGCTGGTGTTTCTGCCGCCCTGCGTCTGAACCAGGCGCCCAAACATTGCGGGCATCTAGTCGAGCTTCTTGCGTATCCAGTACAGATAGGTGCCTTCTTCGGCCTGCTGGGCGACCAGCTCGTGTCCCAAAAACACGCAAAACTTGGGAATGTCGCGCTGGGTCGATGGATCGGTCGCTATGACTTTCAGGACTTCGCCTGCGGGCAGGTCGCGCACCTTGTTGTGGAGCATCATCACCGGCTCAGGGCAGTTGAGGCCGCTGGCATCGAGCAGCGCATCGGCAGGTAGTTCGGTAGTTCGAGACATCACAGGCTCCGCAAAAACAGGACGACATTGTCGCGCAAAAAGGCAGGTGGCGAGGGTTCACAACCGACGCAGATGGCAAGTCACTTCCTCGCGGTCATGGTATAGCTGCTTGCAGCCGATGCTCGCCTTCACCCCTCGTTCGGCAAGCCCGTCGGCGATGCGTTCCAGCAGTCGTTTCACCTCGGCGTAGCGCTGCTTCATCGGCAGTTTCAGATTGACCACCGCTTCACGGCACAAGCCTTCGCCGATCCAGGCTTCAAGCAGCGCAGCATTTTTTGCCGGCTTTTCGACGATATCGCAGACCATCCAGTTCACCGGGCGTTTGGGGCGGAAAGCAAAGCCATCGGCGCGGTAATGACCAACCAGACCGGACTCGAGCAGTTCCTCGTTCATCGGCCCGTTGTCCACAGCCATGACTTCGATGTCGCGATTGACCAGCTGCCAGGTCCAGCCACCCGGCGAGGCGCCAAGGTCGACCGCCGTCATGCCTGGCGCCAGGCGCTCATCCCATTGATCGCGCGGGATGAAATGGTGCCACGCCTCCTCGAGCTTCAAAGTCGAGCGGCTCGGCGCCTGGCGAGGAAATTTCAGCCGGGGAATCCCCATCGGCCACATCGCACTGTTCTCAGCTTCGGCAAGCCCAACAAAGACCTCACGCCCGCTCTTGAACGTGAGCAACAGGCGGGGACCATGGCCGCCCTCCTTCAGCCTGCCGGCTTTTTCCAGCGCCTTGCGCAACGGCGCCTCGAACTTGCGGCAGAAGTTCGACAGCTCTTTGCCGTCATTGGTATCCAACACTTCCAGCCACAGACTGCTGCAGACCGGCATGGGTTTCAGCTGATCGAGCAATACACCGATCCGATCGGTTTCCGGAAGTGCCAGCCACTCCCCGCGCGCCCACTGCCGGGGAAATATAAGCCGTGCGAAACGCGCGCCGCGCATCAGGCGTTCCGGCCCTGCCGCGTCGTTGCAGATGAACTCGGCATAGGCACTGTCAGTTTTGGCCTTGGCGTAGCCGGCGACATCGAGGCGAGCTGCCTGGTCACTGATTTCAGCGCAGACCTCGTTCTCGAACCCGGGGCGGCAATGCAGCAGCAATGTATTCATGGTACGAACCCTATAAGCGGCGCAAAGCGCATCGGCGCCGCCCCTACTACAAAAGCCGCACATGATAGCCGAGTGGGGAACCACGGGCTTGCAGGTTCGGTCCAGTGAACAGATCGCTGGAGTTGATCTACCGCGACACCCAGCGCACCTGAGCGGCTGCGGACAAGCTGTCCGCGGCGAGCCTCCGCACTTTCGCCATTTCTCTTGGCGGCCAGTTTGTGGCGAACTATTACGCCAGAGGCTAGGTTCTAAAGGACACTCCCGACTCAATCAGCCCGGCCGTGCGGGCAAAAAAGGAGAGACGAATGCCATCCCTGGACAGCCTGAATTGCCGTTGCAGTCTCGACGTGAACGGCAAGACCTACCACTACTACAGCCTTCCGGAAGCCGCAAAACAGTTGGGCGATATCAACCGCCTGCCCACCTCGCTCAAGGTACTGCTGGAAAACCTGTTGCGCTGGGAAGATGGCACAACTGTTCGCGCCGATGACTTCAACTCGTTGGCGGTCTGGTTGAAGACGCACACCTCTGAGCGTGAGATCCAGTATCGCCCCGCGCGGGTATTGATGCAGGACTTCACTGGCGTACCTGCGGTTGTCGATCTGACTGCCATGCGTGATGCGGTCTCCCGCGCCGGCGCCGATCCACAGCGGATCAACCCGTTGTCGCCGGTCGATCTGGTGATCGACCACTCGGTAATGGTGGACCGTTTCGGCACGGACAAAGCATTCGAGCAGAACGTCGACATCGAGATGCAGCGCAACGGGGAGCGCTACGAGTTTCTGCGCTGGGGTCAGCAAGCATTCGACAATTTCCGCGTGGTGCCGCCGGGCACCGGCATTTGTCACCAGGTCAATCTGGAATATCTGGGGCAGGTCGTCTGGACCAAGGAAGAGAACGGGGAAACCATCGCCTACCCCGACACGTTGGTCGGAACCGACTCACATACCACCATGATCAACGGCCTCGGCGTGCTGGGCTGGGGCGTAGGCGGCATCGAGGCGGAAGCGGCAATGCTTGGCCAACCGGTCTCGATGCTGATTCCGGAAGTGATCGGCATGCGCCTGACCGGCAAGCTCAACGAAGGCGTGACGGCCACCGACCTGGTGCTAACCGTAACGCAGATCCTGCGTAAGCACGGTGTAGTGGGTAAGTTCGTCGAGTTCTTCGGTCCGGGGCTGGATCAGCTTCAACTCGCCGATCGCGCCACAATCGGCAACATGGCGCCGGAATATGGCGCGACCTGCGGCTTCTTCCCGGTCGACCAGGTGACGATCGATTACCTGCGACTGACCGGTCGTGACGAAGACCGCATCGCGCTGGTCGAGGCCTATTGCAAGGCGCAAGGCATGTGGCGCGACAGCAATTCTCCGGACCCGATCTTCACCGCCACGCTGGAGCTGGACCTGGCCGAGGTCAAACCCTCATTGGCCGGCCCCAAGCGCCCTCAGGATCGGGTATCGCTCGAAGACATCGGGGCCAACTTCGATCTGCTGCTTGAAACCAGCGGCAAAACCCAGCAAGCCGCAAGTTCGGTTCCGGTTACCGGCGAAAACTTCAGCCTCAAGCACGGCGCGGTGGTGATCGCAGCGATCACGTCCTGTACCAACACCTCCAACCCGAACGTGCTGATGGCAGCGGGCCTCGTAGCGAAAAAGGCGCTTGAGCGCGGTCTCAAGCGTGCGCCCTGGGTGAAGTCGTCCCTGGCGCCTGGCTCCAAGGTCGTCACCGACTACCTGCAGCGCGCCGGTTTGAATACCTACCTCGATCAGCTCGGCTTCAACCTCGTCGGCTATGGCTGCACCACCTGTATTGGCAATTCCGGGCCGCTGCAAGAGGCCATTGGCCAGGCGGTCACCGATAACGATCTGGTGGTGTCCTCGGTGCTCTCGGGTAACCGCAACTTCGAAGGTCGCGTGCACCCGATGGTCAAGGCTAACTGGCTGGCATCGCCACCGCTTGTGGTGGCGTTCGCGCTGGCTGGCACCACACGAATCAACATGGAGAAAGATCCGCTGGGCTACGACGAGCAGAACCAGCCTGTCTACCTGAAGGACATCTGGCCGACCAGTGCGGAAGTGCACGAGGCAGTCAGCAAGATCGATGGCGAGATGTTCCGTGCCCGCTACGCCGACGTGTTCAGCGGCGACGAGCATTGGCAGTCCATCGCGGTCACGGCGGGCGACACATACAAGTGGAACAACAACTCAAGCTACGTTCAGAATCCGCCTTTCTTCGAAGACATCGGGCAACCGCTGACGCCGCCCAAGGATGTCGAGAACGCTCGAATCCTTGCGCTGTTTGGCGACTCAATCACCACCGACCACATTTCGCCAGCCGGCAACATCAAGGCCAGCTCCCCCGCCGGCGTGTATTTGCAGGAACTGGGCGTAAAACCGGAGGATTTCAATTCCTACGGCTCACGCCGGGGTAACCACGAGGTCATGATGCGCGGCACCTTTGCCAACATCCGCATCAAGAACGAGATGCTTGGCGGCGAGGAAGGCGGCGATACCTTGTATCAGCCAAGCGGCGAGCGGATGTCGATTTATGACGCGGCGATGCGCTACCAGTCAGAAGGCGTGCCACTTGTCGTCATCGCAGGCAAGGAGTACGGCACTGGCTCCAGCCGCGACTGGGCCGCCAAGGGCACCAACCTGCTAGGCGTGAAGGCGGTGATCGCCGAAAGTTTCGAGCGTATCCACCGCTCGAATCTGATCGGTATGGGTGTACTGGCACTGCAGTTTGTTGGCGACCAGACGCGCCAGTCGCTGGGGCTGACCGGTAGCGAGAAGCTGTCGATCCGCGGCCTGAGCGCCGACATCAAGCCACGCCAGCTCCTGACAGTCGAGGTAGAACGCGCCGACGGCGCACGTGACAGCTTTCAGGTGCTGTGCCGCATCGACACGCTAAATGAGGTCGAGTACTTCAAAGCTGGCGGCATTCTGCATTACGTGCTTCGCCAGCTGATCGAGGGCTAATAGAGCACAGCCCTCGCGCCCATCAAAGCCCGCTGCGGAACGTCTGCAGCGGGCTTTTTTATACTGCCGTTCATCCGTTGCTACTTAAGCCCTTGAAAACTCCGCCGTTACGGTGGACGCACAGCGGTCATGAAGTTGGCGCCAAACGGCCATCACTCTTAATTTGCCGAAATTGAGGCCTGACCGAATATAACAAGTGGCTGTGACCACCCCGATTGCCAGGCGTACTCAATGCGAAACAACCAGCCCGTTACTCAACGCGAATATGCATTTCCCGATCAGCAACGATTGATTTCGACTACCGACCTGACCGGCAAAATCACCTACTGCAACGATAGCTTTGCCGAGGTCAGCGGATTTGAACGCAGCGATCTGATCGGCGCGCCACACAACTTGATTCGCCATCCTGACGTTCCTTCAGCGGTGTTCGGTCATATGTGGGCCACCCTTAAGGGCGGCAAGCCCTGGATGGGCATCGTCAAGAACCGCCGCAATAACGGCGACCATTATTGGGTCAACGCTTACGTCACGCCGGTGCTGGATATTCAGCGCAAGGTTATCGGGTATGAGTCGGTCCGCACCAAGCCAACCCGTGAACAAGTCGGGCGCGCCGAAGCGCTCTACGCACGGCTCAATGCCGGGAAAAATGGCGTCCCCCAACGCGAAAAATGGTTGCCGATCGCAATCGATTGGCTGCCCTTCATCGTCATCAGCCAGATTGGTTTCATGATCGGCTCGCGGTTTGATCATGGCTGGGGCTTCGTGCTTGCCGCTTTGCTATCAGTCCCCCTGGGCCTGATCGGGCGCCACTGGCAGATGCGCGGGATCCACCGATTGCTGCGCCTGGCCGAGCAGTCCACCAGTGACCCGCTGATCGCCAAGATGTATACCGACAGCCAGGGCGCCGAGGCGCAGGTGGAAATGGCGATGCTCAGCGAGCATGCACGCCTCAAGACCTGCCTGACCCGCCTGCAAGACAGCGCTGTGCATCTGCAGCAGCAAGCCAAGCGTGCAGACGAGTTGGCGCATAGCTGCTCGGATGGGCTGTCTCGCCAGCATCACGAGACCGAGCAGGTCGCCGCCGCGATTACGCAGATGGCCGCGACGACGCAAGAGGTTGCCAGCAACGTAGCCCTGGCGGCAGATGCCACCGAACAAGCCAACCAGCTTACGGCGCACGGCCAGAAGATCGGCTCCGATACGCGTAAAGCCATCGAGCTGTTAGCCGAAGCCGTCACCGAAACCGGTGAGGCTGTATCTGCGCTGGCGCAGAACAGCAACGAAATCGGCACCGTGGTCGATGTCATCAAGAGCATCGCCGATCAGACCAACCTGCTTGCACTGAATGCCGCCATCGAAGCGGCGCGGGCTGGTGAAAGCGGCCGTGGCTTTGCTGTGGTAGCGGATGAAGTACGTCAGCTGGCCCAACGTACCTCAGCGGCGACCGGGCAGATCCATCAGTTGATCGAAAAACTGCAACATCAGGCGCGCCAAGCGGTTGCGACGACAGAACAAGGACGTAGCCAGGCCAATCAGGGTGTCGAGCGGGTAATCGATGCCGATAAGGCGCTGGTGGGAATCAGCGAGGCGGTGAGTCGCATCATCGACATGACGACGCAGATCGCATCCGCTACCGAACAGCAAAGCGCCGTCGCCGACGAGATCAGCCAGAACGTCGGCAACATCGCCCGGCTGGCCGACCAGACCTCCGGAGACGCCCAGAGCTCGGCGTTGCTCTCAGAAGACCTGGCAGCAACGGCGCAATCGCAATACACGCTGGTGGAGCGCTTCAACCGATAACTGCAACGCGCACACGCCGCTGAGCCATCGACATCGCCCACCTACAGTCCTGCCGTGGTGGGCGTTTGGCTGTCACCGAAGCAAGGACACCCGAGGAATGCCGCGATGGCATCGGCGGCGGTATCCAGATGCTGCTCGTGTGTCAGGCCGGACCGCTTCAGCGGTTTGAGATCGTGGTCCGCCGCGGCCAGCCAATCAAGGCGAATCGCTGGCGACAAGGCGTAGCCAGCGACTGTAGCGCGATTACCCAGCGCATCGCGTTCGCCCTGAATGATCAAGGTCCGCGTTCGCAGCTCAGCCAGGTGGGCCACCCGCGGCTTTTCCGGCTTGCCCGCGGCATGAAATGGATAGCCCAGGCATACCAGCGCATCAGCTGCGAGCTCGTCAGCCAGCAAGCTCGCCATTCGACCGCCCATCGACTTGCCGCCGATCGCCAACGGCCCTGCGGTTTGCTGTCGCACTGCTCGATAAACCGCACGCCATTGCTGCAGCAGCTGCACCTGAGGATTGGGCGGCCGCTTGCGCTCGTCGATGCGTCTGCTGGCCATATAGGCAAACTCGAAACGAAAAACCGCCACGCCCCGCGCGACCAGCCGTTCAGTCATTTGTTGCATGAACGGACTGTCCATCGGTGCGCCCGCTCCATGCGCCATGATGAGGCTTGCGCACACCGCTCCCCTTGGCTGATCTCGCCGCGTGAGTGGAATTTCGTCGCCCTGTGAGTATTGACCGGCGTCAATACCGGCCATTTGCCCAGTGCTCATTCTTCGCTCCGCTTTCTATTGAAAGACATCGCTCTTACCGCGACAAAAAAACATGCTCATTACCGTGGATGGAAGCCCATACATGAACACAGCAACCAGTACCGCCTATGACTACAAGGTGGTCCGCCAATTTGCCATCATGACGGTGGTGTGGGGAATCGTCGGGATGGGGCTCGGCGTCTTCATCGCAGCCCAATTGGCGTGGCCTTTCCTGAACTTTGACCTCCCGTGGACCAGCTTCGGTCGTCTGCGCCCATTGCACACCAACGCAGTGGTCTTCGCGTTCGGCGGCTGCGCATTGTTTGCGACCTCCTACTACTCGGTCCAGCGCACCTGCCAAACCACCCTGTTCGCGCCGAAACTGGCCGCGTTCACGTTCTGGGGCTGGCAGCTGGTCATCCTGCTGGCGGCGATCTCCCTGCCGTTGGGCTTCACCAGCTCAAAGGAATATGCCGAGCTGGAATGGCCGATCGACATCTTGATCACCGTTGTCTGGGTGGCTTATGCGGTTGTCTTCTTCGGTACTCTGGCCACGCGCAAGGTCAAGCACATCTACGTCGGTAACTGGTTCTTCGGCGGCTTCATCCTGACCGTAGCGATCCTGCACATCGTCAACAACCTGGAAATCCCGGTCACGGCGACGAAGTCGTACTCGCTGTACGCCGGTGCGACCGACGCCATGGTGCAGTGGTGGTATGGCCACAACGCCGTCGGCTTCTTCCTAACCGCCGGCTTCCTCGGAATCATGTACTACTTCGTGCCGAAACAGGCCGAGCGCCCGGTGTATTCCTATCGTCTGTCGATCGTCCATTTCTGGGCGCTGATCACCGTCTACATCTGGGCCGGTCCGCACCACCTGCACTACACCGCGCTGCCGGACTGGGCACAAAGTCTGGGCATGGTGATGTCGCTGATTCTGCTGGCGCCAAGCTGGGGCGGCATGATCAACGGCATGATGACGCTGTCCGGGGCCTGGCATAAGTTGCGCAGCGACCCAATCCTGCGCTTCCTCGTCGTCTCCCTGGCGTTCTACGGCATGTCGACCTTTGAAGGTCCGATGATGGCGATCAAGACCGTCAACGCGCTCTCCCACTACACCGATTGGACCATCGGACACGTCCATGCGGGTGCGCTCGGCTGGGTAGCCATGGTGTCCATCGGTGCGCTCTATCACTTGATTCCGAAAGTGTTCGGTCGTGTCCAGATGCATAGCATCGGCCTGATCAACGCGCACTTCTGGCTCGCCACCATCGGCACCGTGCTCTACATCGCCTCGATGTGGGTCAACGGTATCGCTCAGGGCCTTATGTGGCGTGCGATCAACGAAGACGGCACCCTCACCTACTCCTTCGTCGAAGCGCTTGAAGCCAGCCATCCGGGCTTTGTGGTTCGCATGATCGGTGGTGCGATCTTCTTCACCGGCATGTTGCTGATGGCCTACAACACCTGGCGCACCGTACAGGCGGCCAAGCCGGCCGAGTACGAAGCCGCCGCGCAGATCGCCTGAGGAGCCGAGAGATGAAGAAGCACGAAATACTCGAGAAGAACGTCGGTCTGCTGACCCTGTTCATGATCCTGGCGGTGAGCATCGGTGGTCTGACCCAGATCGTCCCGCTGTTCTTCCAGGACGTGGTCAACGAGCCTGTGGAGGGCATGAAGCCTTACACCGCGCTGCAGCTGGAAGGGCGTGACATCTACATCCGCGAAGGCTGCGTCGGTTGCCATTCGCAGATGATCCGTCCGTTCCGCGCTGAAACCGAGCGTTACGGCCACTACTCCGTTGCGGGTGAAAGCGTTTACGACCACCCGTTCCTGTGGGGCTCCAAGCGTACCGGTCCAGACCTGGCCCGCGTCGGCGGCCGCTACTCCGATGACTGGCACCGTGCGCACCTCTACAACCCGCGCAACGTAGTCCCGGAATCGAAGATGCCGTCCTATCCGTGGCTGGTTGAGGACACCCTTGACGGGCAGGACACCGCCACGAAGATGAAAGCGCTGCGCACCGTCGGCGTGCCTTACAGCGACGAGGACATCGCCGGCGCGGGAGACGCTGTCAAGGGCAAGACCGAGATGGACGCTCTGGTGGCCTACCTGCAGGTACTCGGTACGGCGCTTCAGAGCAAGCGCTGATCGACAGCACGCTATCGAGAACGACGCGCTGCAGAGCAGCCGTCAGGGAACCAACATCGCGGGCAGCTCGAACGTTCGGGCGACCCAGGAGTAACAGATGAACGCTTTCTGGAGTGGATACATCGCCCTGCTCACGCTGGGCACCATCGTCGCTCTGTTCTGGCTGATCTTCGCCACCCGCAAGGGCGAATCTGCAGGCGCGACCGACAAGACCATGGGGCATTCCTTCGACGGTATCGAGGAATACGACAATCCACTGCCCCGGTGGTGGTTCATGCTGTTCATCGGCACGCTGGTGTTCGGCCTTCTCTATCTGGTGCTGTACCCGGGTTTGGGCAACTGGAAAGGAGTGATGCCGGGCTATGAAGGTGGCTGGACGCAGGACAAGCAATGGCAGCGCGAAGTGGATCAGGCTGACGCGAAATTTGGTCCGATCTTTGCGAAATATTCGGCCATGAGCGTGGCGCAAGTCGCGCAGGACGAGCGGGCGCTGAAGATCGGCGGCCGACTCTTCGCCAACTATTGCTCGGTTTGCCACGGATCGGACGCCAAGGGCGCGGTCGGCTTCCCGAACCTGGCGGATGGCGAATGGCGCTGGGGCGGAAACGCCGAAACCATCAAAGCCTCGATCCTTCATGGCCGCATCGCAGCGATGCCGGCCTGGGGCCAGGTCATTGGTGAATCAGGCGTGAAGAACGTTGCTGCCTATGTCCGTAGCGATCTGGCTGGGCTGCCGCTACCCGAAGGGGCTGAAGCGGATACAGCGGCCGGTAGTCAGGTGTATGCGCAGAACTGCTCGGTCTGCCACGGTGCGAATGGCGAAGGCACGACTGCCATGGGCGCACCGAGCCTGACCAGCCCCGCCGGCTGGATCTATGGATCAAGCCTGCCGCAACTGCAGCAGACCATTCGGCACGGCCGCAACGGGCAGATGCCGGCGCAGGATCAGTACCTGGGCAACGACAAGGTGCACCTGCTGGCTGCCTATGTTTACAGCCTATCGCAGCAACCAGAACGCGTGGCCAAGCAATAAGGCTATACAGGGCGACACACCGCATCACCCTGTTTCCGATCAATTTTATGGCGGCTGCGACGCTCTGTCGCAGACCGTCCGCCCGCCCGCC